>NZ_JACBWZ010000845.1 GCF_013870595.1 Streptomyces sp. WELS2
GGCCGAGGCCAGCAGGGTTCTTCTGCGCGGCCCCGAGGGGGTGCGCGACGGCGAGGGGTACGGCACGGCTGACGTCCTCGGGGGGCTCGTACGAACACACGGGCGGGACGGCGCCCGCCGTTGATCACGGTACCCGCGCATCCGCCCCCCGCATGTCACCGGCTCAGCGGTCCCACCCGAGGGCACGCGGCCGTATCGGCACGCGGCCCCGGGCTCCGCTGCGAAGCACCCCCCGCCGGAGGCAGTACCCTTTGACCAGACACGCGACCCATCCCACAACAGCACACGCGGCCGAGGAGTCACCCGGATGAGCACCACCCAGAGCGAGAGGCTGCGAGAGCTGCTGGAACCGCTCGTCACCTCCCATGGGCTGGATCTCGAAGAGATCGCCGTGGACTCCGTAGGACGCAAGCGGGTGCTGCGCGTCGTCGTCGACTCCGACACCGGAGCGGACCTGGACCGGATCGCCGATGTGAGCCGCGTGCTCTCGGCGAAGCTGGACGAGACGAACGCGATGGGCGAGGGCGCGTACGACCTGGAGGTCGGAACCCCCGGCGCGGAGCGCCTCCTCACCGAGCACCGGCACTTCGTGCGCGCCGTCGACCGGCTCGTGAAGTTCCAGCTCACGGAGGGCGGCGAGCTGGTCGCGCGGATCCTGGAGGTCGACGACGAGGGCATCGACGTCGAGGTGCCCGGGGTGAAGGGCCGCAAGGCCACCACCCGCAGACTCGGCTTCCCCGAGATCGCCAGGGCGCGCGTGCAGGTCGAGTTCAACCGCAAGGACAGCAAGAAGGACATGAAGGAAGAGGAGGAGGCGTAGCCGTGGATATCGACATGAGCGCCCTGCGGGGCTTGGTCCGGGAGAAGGAGATCTCCTTCGACCTGCTGGTCGAGGCGATCGAGTCGGCCCTCCTCATCGCCTACCACCGCACCGAGGGAAGCCGCCGACACGCGCGCGTGGAGCTCAACCGGGAGACCGGGCATGTGACCGTGTGGGCGAAGGAGGACCCCGAGGACCTCGCCGAGGGCCAGGAGCCCCGCGAGTTCGACGACACACCGTCCGGTTTCGGCCGTATCGCCGCCACCACCGCCAAGCAGGTGATCCTGCAGCGGCTGCGCGACGCCGAGGACGACGCGACGCTCGGCGAGTACGCCGGCCGCGAGGGCGACATCGTCACCGGCGTGGTCCAGCAGGGCCGCGACCCGAAGAACGTGCTCGTGGACATCGGCAAGCTGGAGGCCATCCTGCCGGTGCAGGAGCAGGTGCCCGGCGAGACCTACCCGCACGGCATGCGCCTGCGGTCGTACGTCGTCCGCGTGGCCAAGGGCGTGCGCGGTCCGTCCGTGACCCTCTCCCGCACCCACCCGAACCTGGTGAAGAAGCTCTTCGCCCTGGAGGTGCCGGAGATCGCCGACGGCTCGGTGGAGATCGCCGCGATCGCCCGTGAGGCCGGTCACCGCACCAAGATCGCCGTACGGTCCACCCGTTCGGGCCTGAACGCCAAGGGCGCCTGCATCGGCCCCATGGGCGGCCGGGTGCGCAACGTGATGGGCGAACTGAACGGCGAGAAGATCGACATCGTCGACTGGTCGGACGATCCGGCGGAGATGGTCGCGAACGCCCTGTCACCCGCCCGGGTGAGCAAGGTGGAGGTCGTGGACATGGCCGCCCGCTCCGCACGGGTGACCGTGCCGGACTACCAGCTGTCGCTGGCGATCGGCAAGGAGGGGCAGAACGCCCGCCTCGCCGCCCGCCTCACCGGCTGGAGGATCGATATCCGGCCGGACACCGAGCAGGCCGGCGCGTAGCCGCGCAAGCCACCGAGGGTGCCCGGACCAGCCCCGGAGCCGCACGGCGGACCCGGGGCCGGGGAATAGATCCCGGCCGCCCGACGCTGAGATCACGACAACAGCCGTTCGATTCTTGCCCCAAAGGGGTGAGGTCGGTACGGGGAGGTAGACTTAACCGTGTCTGGCCGGACGCACACCCGAGCATGCCCTGAACGCACCTGTGTGGGGTGTCGGGAGCGGGCGGCCAAGAACGATCTCCTGCGGATCGTGAAGATCGAGGACGCATGCGTCCCCGATCCTCGCGGTACGCTGCCCGGCCGGGGTGCCTACGTGCATCCCGCCCTGGTCTGTCTCGACCAGGCGGTACGCCGCCGGGCGTTCCCGCGGGCACTGCGCGTCCCGGGAGCGCTCGACACAAAGGCGTTGCGCCGATACGTCGAGCAGACGACAGTTGCCGAGCAGGCAACGACGTAAGACGTGTCGTACGGAACCCCGTACGGCCTGGTACCTCGCGAGTCGAAAGCAGGTCGAGATTGCGATGAGCACTCGATGAGTACGCGATGAGTACGCCCATGAACTAGCGACGGTCCGGCTTCAACCCGGACCTCAAAGGAGCGAAGTGGCTAAGGTCCGGGTATACGAACTCGCCAAGGAGTTCGGTGTCGAGAGCAAGGTCGTCATGGCCAAGCTCCAGGAACTCGGTGAATTCGTCCGTTCGGCGTCTTCGACCATCGAAGCGCCGGTTGTACGTAAGCTGACCGACGCCTTCCAGGGCGGTGGCAGCGGCAAGTCCGCGAAGCCCGCCCCG
>NZ_JACBWZ010000846.1 GCF_013870595.1 Streptomyces sp. WELS2
ACGTTGCCGCATGCCCAGCGAGAAGCCGCGGGCGCGGGGGGCTCCGGGTCCGTCGGTAGTGAGGTCGGGGTCCCCTGGCCGTGAACCGGGGCGGGGGCGGGGGGCGCGTCCTGGACGGGGGTCCGGTCCGCCCCGGGGTTCGCGGACGCCGGTACGTCGTCGGCACCCGGTGCGGCGGGCGCCGGTATCCGGCCCGCCCCAGGCTCCACCGCCCCCGGTATCCGGTGTATCCGGTCCGCGGGGGAGGCCGTCGGTGCCGGGTCCTTGGCCAGGGAGACGGGGGGTGCCGCTTCGTCCTGGGAGCCCGGGGGGCTCGAGTGCCCTTGTCCGCGAGCCGGTTCCGTCGGCCCGTGATCGGGCGCGGTGCGCTCCCCCGGCGTGGACTGCGGCGCCTCGTCGGACATGGTGAAGGGACCCCTCTCCTGGACGGTTCCGTCATGCTACGGGCCGTACCGGACACCGCGGCCCCGGGGCCTACGATGAACCCGCGCCACCGATCAGCCGATCACCGCGCCCGGGGCCGCCTGCCGCGGTCCGTGGGCGCCGTTCCCGGGGAGGACCCCTTGACCGACACCGCCGTACCCGCCACCGGCACCGCCCACCGCGATCTGCGCGCCTTCATCGCGGGACTGCCCAAGGCCGAACTGCACGTCCACCACGTCGGCTCCGCCTCCCCCCGCATCGTCTCGGAGCTGGCCGCCCGGCACCCCGGATCCAAGGTCCCCGCCGACCCCGAGGCCCTCGCCGAGTACTTCACCTTCACGGACTTCGCGCACTTCATCGAGGTCTACCTGTCGGTCGTGGACCTCATCCGCACCCCGGAGGACGTCCGGCTGCTCACCTACGAGGTGGCCCGCGACCTGGCCCGGCAGCAGGTGCGGTACGCGGAGCTGACCATCACCCCCTTCTCCTCCACCCGGCGGGGCATCGACGAGCGGGCGTTCATGGAGGCGATCGAGGACGCCCGCAAGGCCGCCGAGGCGGAGTTCGGGACCGTGCTGCGCTGGTGCTTCGACATTCCCGGCGAGGCCGGTCTGGAGGCGGCAGAGGTGACGACACGGCTGGCCACCGAGGACCGGATCCGCCCGGAGGGCCTGGTGTCGTTCGGGCTCGGCGGGCCGGAGATCGGGGTGCCCCGGCCGCAGTTCAAGCCGTACTTCGACCGGGCCATCGCCGCCGGTCTGCGCTCCGTCCCGCACGCCGGGGAGACGACCGGCCCGGAGACGGTGTGGGACGCGCTGCGCGACCTGCGCGCCGAGCGCATCGGGCACGGCACGAGTTCCGCGCGGGACCCGGAGCTGCTGGCGTACCTCGCCGAGCACCGTATCCCGCTGGAGGTCTGCCCGACCTCCAACATCGCCACCCGCGCGGTGCGCACCCTGGAGGAGCACCCGATCAAGGAGTTCACCCGGGCCGGGGTGCTGGTGACGGTCAACTCCGACGACCCGCCGATGTTCGGCACCGACCTGAACAACGAGTACGCGGTGGCCGCCCGGCTCCTGGAACTGGACGAGCGGGGCCTCGCCGCGCTCGCGAAGGACGCCGTCGAGGTGTCCTTCCTGGACGCGGCCGGCAAGGCCCGGATCACCCGGGAGATCGACGACTACACCGGCACCTGGCTCGCCGGCTGAGCCACCGCGCCCGCACCCGCCGGGTCGCCGCACGGCCACAATGGGGCCCATGCAGACCGTGACCGCCGTGGCCCACCGCGGCGACCCCTACCGTTTCCGTGAGAACACCCTCCCTTCGCTGCGTTCCGCGCTCGCCCGGGGCGCGGACGCCGTCGAGATCGATGTACGGCTCACCCGGGACGGCGTGCCCGTGCTGCTGCACGACGAGACGCTGCGCCGGCTGTGGAAGGCCGACCGGCCGCTGGGCGCGCTGTCCGCCGAGGAGCTGCACGGGCTGACGGGGGGCCGGGTGCCGACGCTGGCCCAGGCGCTCGCGGCGACCGGCGACAGCCGGGTGATGGTGGACCTGTGCGGTCCGGTCGGCCGCCGCACGGTCGAGCGGACGCTGGACGTGATCCGGCAGAGCGGCGCGCGGGACCGCGTCTACTACAGCGCGGGCGCCGAGGCGATGCTCGCCGTCCGGGCCGCCGACCCGGCCGCCGAGATCGCCCTGACCTGGACGACCCTGGCCCCGCCCCGCCCGGCGCTGCTCGCCGCCGTGCGCCCGCGCTGGCTCAACTACCGCTTCCCGCTGGTCGACCGGGAGCTTGCCGCCCGGGTGCACCGCGACGGCTGTCTGCTGTCCGTGTGGACCCCGGACACCCGCCGCTCCATGAGCAGACTGCTGGAGCTGGGCGTGGACTCGGTCACGACGAACCGGATCGACGTCCTGCACGCGCTGCGCTCCCGCCCGGTCCGGGGCCAAAGCCCGCTCCCGTAGGGGCCATCCCCGACGACTCCCGTAGGAGGAACGGCGGTTGTTCGGGGGCGCGCAAGGGTCGTGCGCCCTCCTCGATGAGGATCCGGACGGCGGGCCGGCCGTCCGAGGATGATCGGGAAGCCGCACCCGATCTCCCCGAGGAGCCCGCCATGCGTCGTACCAGCAGTGCCGGCACGTCCAGCCCCACCCGCCGCCGTACCG
>NZ_JACBWZ010000847.1 GCF_013870595.1 Streptomyces sp. WELS2
GGCACCACGCGAACAGCGGGCGCAGGGGCTCGGGCAGCAGGGACAGGTCCGGCTCGGAGTGCACGATCCGGTACAGCACGTTGACGCCCGGCCCCTCGCCGTACAGCGGTCGGCCGAGCGCCGCGAACGCGGCCGTCTGCCCGAGCGCGAACACGTCGGTCGCCGCCGTCACCTCGCCACCGGTCGCCTGCTCGGGCGCCATGAACGCGGGCGTGCCGATGGTGCTGCCGGTCGCGGTGTACGACGTGCCGTCCGCCGCCAGCGCGATACCGAAGTCGATCACCCGGGGCCCGTCGGCGGCGAGCAGTACGTTCGACGGCTTCAGGTCCCGGTGCACGACGCCCTCGGCGTGGATCGCCTGCAACGCCTCGGCGACCCCCGCCATCAGCCACAGCACCGCCGCCACCGGCAGCGGACCGCGCCGGGCCACCGCGTCGGCCAGCGACGGCCCGGGCACGTACACGGTGGCCAGCCAGGGCGGGCTGCCGTCCGGGTCGGCGTCGATCAGCTCGGCGGTGTAGGCGCCGCGCACCCGCCGGGCCGCCGTGACCTCCCGCCGGAACCGCCGCCGGAAGTCCGGGTCGTCCGCGAGCTCGGGCCGTACGACCTTCAGCGCGACGGGGCGTCCGCCCCGGGTGTGCGACAGGTACACCCGGCCCATGCCTCCCGCGCCGAGCCGGGCCGCCGGCCGGTATCCGGCCACCGCCGCCGGGTCGTCGGCCTGGAGCGGCCGGAAGACCTCCGTCGTCTGGTCCATCGGCCCGTACCCCCCACGTCATGTCCCGGCCAACGAGCCTCAGGGTACGGGGGCCGGGGGCGCGGCCCGCTAGGGTCCCTGCCCATGACCGACCCCCGTGCCTTCTACGACGCCATCGCCGAGGACTACGCCGTCCACTTCCGCGACCAGCTCGCGCACCGGCCGCTGGAGCGGGCCCTGCTCGCCGCTTACGCCGAGCAGGTCGGGCCCTCCGGCCTGGTCGCCGACCTCGGCTGCGGTCCCGGCGAGATCACCGCGCACCTCGACGGGATCGGTCTGTCCGTGTTCGGCCTCGATCTGTCCGAGTCGATGATCACGATCGCCCGCCGCAGACACCCCGGGCTGCGGTTCGAGCACGGTTCGATGCGGGAGCTGCCCCTCGCCGGCGGTTCGCTGGCCGGGGTGGTCTCCTGGTACTCCAGCATCCACACACCCGCGGACGAACTCCCGGACCTGTTCACCGAGTTCCACCGCGTCCTCGCCCCCGGCGGCCGGCTCCTCCTCGCCTTCCAGACCGGCGACGAACCGCTCCACCTCGACCGTCCGTGGGGCCACCCGGTGGAACTGGCCTTCCACCGGCGCCGCCCCGAACGGATGGCCGAGCTGCTGAGGGGCGCCGGTTTCGCCGTGCACTCCAGCACGGTGCGGGAGCGGGTGGCCGAGCGCGGGGAGTCGGCGCCGCAGGCGTTCCTTCTCGCCCGGAAGGAAGGCTGACGGGCGGCGGCACCCTGTGGGCCGGGCTGTCGCTCAGCGCACGGAGGCGACCGTGTCCGCGAAGGCGCGGGCCGGCGGGCTGAGCGCGTCCCAGCGGCGTACGGCCCAGCCGACGGGCAGGGGGCGCAGACCGGGCAGGGGGATCAGCCGGAGGGGTCCGTCGCCCGGGACGGGCAGACCGGGTACGGCGGGGACGACCGCCCTGCCGACGCCCAGTTCGGCGAGGAGCAGGGCGGTGTCCCAGTCGGCCACGCTCGGCTCGTAGGCGAACCGCACACCCCGTTCCGCACAGGCCGCTTCCAGGTGGGCGGCGGAGGCGGAGTTGGGCGGGAGCCGGATGAGCCGGGTGTCGGTCAGTTCGGCGGGGTCGAGGCGGGGGCGGCCTGCCAGGGGGTCGTCGGCGGGCACGGCGAGGAGCCAGGGCAGTTCCACGACGGTCCGCTGCTCGATGCCCCGGACCGGCGGGCCGATGGTGATCCAGGCGAGGTCGAGGGTGCCGTCGGCGAGGGCGTCGAAGCTGCCCCGGCCCGAACTTACCGTGCGGAACTCCAGGTTGACGTCGGGGTGGCTGCGGCGGAAGGTGACGACCGCCTCGGACATGAAGTGCCGTACGGTCGTCGCGCCCGTGGCGACCCGGACGTGGCCGCTGTGGCCGTCGAGGAGGTCGCGCAGCTGCCGTACGGCCAGGTCGAGGCCGTTGATGCCCTCGGCCGCCGCCGTCTCCAGTATCCGGCCGGCCTGCGTCGGGACGACTCCGCGCGGGCGGCGCTCCAGCAGGGCGACGCCGGTCTCCCGCTCCAGCCGCTTCACGTGCTGGCTGACGGCGGACTGGGTGCGGCCGAGGTCCCGGGCGACCGAACTGAGGCTGCCCGCGCGGCACACGGCCACGAACACACGGAGGTCGTCGAGAGTCATGGGACCCAAGCTAATGCTTGGGTCCGGGAAGAAAACCCCAGGATTGACTGGGTGTTGGCGTCGTACGAGGATCGTGTGCGGGCCGCGACCGACCCAGGCGGCAACCCTGCTCCCCGCCCCGCCGAGTCCGGACGACGCGGGAGTCATGTTGAGCAGCGTGGACTTGCCGCAGCCCGAGGGGCCCATCA
>NZ_JACBWZ010000848.1 GCF_013870595.1 Streptomyces sp. WELS2
CGTCGTCGAGGACGTAGGCGCGCAGGCCGGCGCCGGGGCGGCCGATGACCGGGTGGTCCGGGCGGTCCTGGGTTCGGCCGTAGACGGCGTCGACGGTGCATTCGGTGGGCCCGTACATGTTGTACACGGCCACGCCCAGTTCCCGTTCGGCGCGGGCGAGTTCACGCCAGACGGCCGGGGTGACGGCCTCGCCGCCGACGAGCAGCAGGCGCGGGTGGTGACGGCCGGGGGCGAGCAGTCCGGCGGCGGTGAGTTCGCGCAGGAACGACGGGGTGACGTTGACCACGTCCAGGCGGTTCTCGGCGACCTGGGCGCAGAACGCCCGCGGGTCCAGGCGGACGTCCTCGTCTATGAGGTGCACCTCGTGGCCGAGGGCGAGGAGCAGGGGCCCCTCCCAGGAGGTGTCGAAGGAGAAGGAGGCGCTGAGCGCGGCCCGCAGCCGTAGCCCGTCGGTGGTGTGCGGGGCGAGCAGGCCCTCGCGGTGGTCGTGGCAGAGGTTGACCAGCTGGCGGTGTTCGACGGCGACGCCCTTGGGGCGGCCGGTGGAGCCGGAGGTGTAGACGAGGTAGGCGGTGTGCCGGGGCAGCAGGGGCCGGACGCGGTCGGCGTCGGTCGGGTCGTGGTCGGGCAGCCGGTCCCAGGGCACCTCGTCGAGGCCGGCCAGCAGGGTGTGCGGGCGGGCGTCGGCGAGCAGGAAATCCTGCCGCCGCTCGGGCAGTTCGGGGTCCAGGCTGAGCAGGGTGGCGCCCGCCTTGAGGACGCCGAGCAGGGCGACCACCAGGTCGGTGGTGCGCGGCAGGCGTACGGCGACGACGTCCTCGGGTCCGGCTCCGCGGGCGATGAGGTGGTGGGCGAGCCGGTTGGCGCGCCGGTTGAGCGTGGCGAAGTCGAGGGTGGCGTCGCGGGCGGCCAGGGCGGTGTGGTGGGGGGTGCGGGCGGCCTGGGCCTCGAAGAGGGCGGGGAAGGTGGTGTCCGGTGCGGGCAGCGGGGCGCCCCGGCCGTGCCGGAGCACCTGGCGCCGTTCGTCGCCGGTCATCAACGGGAGCCGGCCCACCCGCTGCCCGGGGTCCTCGGCGGCGGCCTCCAGCAGGACGCGCAGCCGGGCGGCGAGGCGTTCGGCGGTGTCGGTGTCGAACAGGCCGGTGCTGTACTCGAGATGGCCGGTGAGGCCGTCGTCGGTCTCCACGAAGTCGAAGGCGAGGTCGAAAGTGGCGGTGCGGACCGGCGGGGTGACCGGTTCCACCGTCAGGCCGGGCAGCCGGGGCGGCTCGCCGTCGAGGTTGTGCAGGGCGACCATGACCTGGAACAGCGGCGTACGGCTGGTGTCCCGCTCGGGCTGGACGGCGTCCACGACGCGCTCGAAGGGCACCTCCTGGTGGGCGGACGCCTCCAGGACGGTGGTGCGCACCTCGGCCAGCAGCTCCCGGAAGGGCAGGTCGGGCCGGACCCGGGCGCGCAGCACCAGGGTGTTGACGAACATGCCGACCACGTCGTGCAGTTCGGGCCGCTCCCGGCCGGCGGTGACCGTGCCCACGGTGACGTCCTCCTGGCCCGCCCAGCGGGCGAGCAGTACCTGACAGGCCGTCACCAAAGTCATGTAGAGGGTGGCGTCGGCTTCCCGGCCGCGCTCGCGCAGCCGCTCGGTGAGCGCGGCGGGCAGGGTGAACGTCAGCAGGGCGCCCTCTCGGGTGCGGACGGCGGGGCGCGGCCGGTCGGTGGGCAGCTCCAGCGGGACCACGCCGTCCAGGGCCCGGCGCCAGTAGGCGAGGTCGGACTCCGCCCGCTCGGTCCGGGCGCGCTGCCAGGCGGCGTAGTCGGCGTAGCGGACGGGCAGGTCCGGCAGGCGGGGGGCACGGCCTTCCAGGGCCGCCGTGTACAGCTCGCCGAGGTCCCTGGCCAGCACACCCCCGGACCAGCCGTCGGTGACGATGTGGTGGACGGCCAGCACCAGGACGTGCTCGTCGGCGCCGATGCGGGCCAGGCGGGCCCGCATCAGCGGCCCGGTGGCCAGGTCGAAGGGGGTGGCGGCCTCGCGGTCCAGCAGGGCATCCAGTTCCGCGCCGTCCGCGAGGTCGTCCACCGGCAGGTCCACGGGCCGGGGCGGGGGCACGAACTGCCGTGCCTGGCCGTCGTGTTCGGCGAAGGTGGTGCGCAGCGCCCCGTGCCGGGCGACCAGGCCGTCCAGCGCGGCGCCGAGCGCGCCGGTGTCCAGGGCGCCGCGCAGCCGCAGCACGGACAGGGTCGTGTACGCGGTGCCGCCCGGCTCGAACCGGTCGAGGAACCACAGGCGTTGCTGGGCGTACGACAAGGGGGCCGGGGCGTTTGGGGCGGTGGCCGGAATGGCGTCGGCGGTGGTGCTGCCGGAGCGGGGTTCGCCCAGCTCGGCGGCGAGACCGGACAGCGTGGAGTGGGTGAACAGCAGCCGGGGCGAGACGTCCGTGCCGAAGGCGGCGCGCAGCCGGGAGGTGACGCGCACGGCCAGGATGGAGTCGCCGCCGAGGGCGAAGAAGTCGTCGTCGGCGCCGACCTCGTCGGTGCGAGGACTCGGCGTTCGCCGACGTCCTCCCGAAGAT
>NZ_JACBWZ010000849.1 GCF_013870595.1 Streptomyces sp. WELS2
ATCATCGCCCGGCCCATCTCCTCGATGGGCTGCCGGACGCTGGTGAGCGGCGGGTCCATGTGGCGGGCGATGGCCGAGTCGTCGTAGCCGACCAGCGCCACGTCCTCCGGGATCCGCCGGCCCGCCTCGCGCAGCACCTGGCGGGCGCCCGCCGCCATCACGTCCGAGCCCGCGAAGACCGCGTCCAGGCCGGGCTGCCGGGACAGCAGGGTGGCCATCGCCCGCCGGCCGCCCTCCTCGGTGAAGTCGCCCGGCTCGATGAGGAGTTCGTCCACCGGGCGGCCGGCGTCGGCCAGGGCGTCGCGGTAGCCGTCGGCGCGGCGCTGGGCGCCGTAGACGTCCAGCGCGCCGGTGATGTGGGCGATGTGGCGGCGGCCCCGGGACAGCAGGTGTTCCACGGCCGCGCGGGCGCCCCCGTAGTTGTCGGAGTCCACCGAGGTGAGCGACTCGGCCGCCGAGCGCGGGCCGCTGATCACGGCCGGGATCTCCAGCTCGGCCAGCAGATCGGGCAGCGGGTCGTCGGCGTGCACGGAGACCAGCAGCACGCCGTCCACCCGGTGGGCCGCCAGGTACTGGGCCAGCCGCTGCCGTTCCCGGTCGCTGCCCGCGAAGGTCAGCAGCAGCTGCATCTCGGTGTCGGACAGTCCCGCGCCGACCCCGCGCAGCATGTCGGAGAAGTAGGGCTCGGCGAAGAACCGGGTCTCCGGCTCGGGGACGACCAGCGCGATGGCGTCGGTGCGGTTGGCCGCGAGGGCGCGGGCGGCGGTGTTGGGGACGTAGCCCAGCTCGGCGACGGCCGCCTCCACGGCGGCGCGGGTGGCGTCGCTGACCCGGGGCGAGCCGTTGATCACCCGGGAGACCGTGCCCCGCCCGACCCCGGCCCGGGCGGCGACCTCCTCCAGGGTCGGCCGCCGGCCGCCCCGGCCCCTCACACCGCTGCCTGCCATGGTCGCCGCCTTCCGTTCACCGCCGTCAGGCCAGGAATGTAACAGCGTGACGGCGGCGCCTTCGATTCCGCGGGCGGCGGGGGCCCGTCAGGCGGGCAGGGCGTTGTTGCGGATCACCTCGGCGTACCAGCGGGCGCTGGCCTTGGGGATGCGGCGCTGGGTGGGGTAGTCGACGTAGACGGCGCCGAAGCGCTTCGAATAGCCGTAGGACCACTCGAAGTTGTCCAGCAGGGACCACAGGAAGTAGCCCCGCACATCGGCTCCGTCGGCGATGGCCCGGCGGACGGCGTCCAGGTGGGAGTGGAGGTAGGCGATCCGCTGCGGGTCCTCGACGCGCCCTTCCGGGGAGACGTAGTCGTCGAAGGCGGCGCCGTTCTCGGTGACCATCAGCGGCAGCCCGGGGTGGCGGGCCGACATCTCGGTCAGCAGGGTGTGCAGCCCGCCCGCGTCGATGGCCCAGTTCATGGCGGTCAGATCGTCGTTGGCGAGGTGGAAGGCGACCTTCTCGGAGCCGGTCCACGGGGAGTGGTCGCTCGCGCCGTGGCCGTCGTTGCGGGTGCTGGCGGCGCCGTCGGCGGGCAGCGAGACCACGGTCGGGGCGTAGTAGTTGACACCGAGCACGTCGATGGGGCGGGAGATCTCCGCGAGGTCCCCGGCGCGCACCAGCTCCTCCCAGTCGACCACGTGCGCGGTGTCGCGCAGCAGGTCCTCGGGGTAGGCGCCGTCCAGCAGGGGGCCGGTGAAGACCCGGTTGCCGACGGCGTCGATGCGGCGGGCGGCCTCGGCGTCCTCGGGGCTGCCGGTGAGCGGGCGCACCTGGTGCAGGTTCAGGGTGATGGAGACCTGCGCGGAGGCGGGCAGGGCCGCGCGCAGGGCGCCGACGGCCTCGCCGTGGGCCAGGTTCAGGTGGTGGGCGGCGCGCAGGGTGGCGGCCGGGTCGGTGCGGCCGGGGGCGTGCACGCCGGAGCCGTAGCCGAGGAACGCCGAGCACCAGGGCTCGTTGAGGGTCGTCCACACCCCGACCCGGTCGCCCAGGGCGCGGGCGGCGAGGGCGGCGTAGTCGGCGAACCGGTGGGCGGTGTCGCGGTGCGGCCAGCCGCCCGCGTCCTCCAGCTCCTGGGGCAGGTCCCAGTGGTAGAGGGTGGCGACCGGGGTGATGCCCGCCTCCAGGAGGGCGTCGGTCAGGCGGCGGTAGAAGTCCAGGCCGCGCTCGACGGCGGGGCCGCGGCCGGTGGGCTGGACCCGGGGCCAGGAGATGGAGAACCGGTAGGCCTTGAGGCCGAGGTCCTTCATCAGGGCCACGTCGTCGCGGTAGCGGTGGTAGTGGTCGGCGGCGATGTCGCCGGTGTCGCCGTTGCGGACCTTGCCGGGGGTGTGGCTGAAGGTGTCCCAGATGGAGGGGGTGCGGCCGTCCTCGGAGGCGGCGCCCTCCACCTGGTAGGCGGCGGTGGCGGCACCCCAGACGAAGCCGGTCGGGAAGGAGGTGTCCGAGGCCGGCTGGGTGGTTGTCTCGGGTCGTACGGCGGTCATGGCGAGAGCGCTCCCAAAGTGAAGAGAAGACGGATGACGGACGGCGGCCCGGCGTGCGGGAGCCGGTCGCGGGCGGGGCGGTACGGTGCCCGG
>NZ_JACBWZ010000085.1 GCF_013870595.1 Streptomyces sp. WELS2
GCGCCGGAGCGGACCGGCCGAAGGGAATCCACCGTGACCGCACAGCCTCCCGACGTGGAAACCGTCACCGCACTCGTCGCGGACGCCTCCAGGGCCCCGTCGCTGCACAACGCGCAGCCCTGGTCCTTCCGCTACCTGCGCGACATCGGCGTCCTGCGCCTGTACGCGGACCCGCGGCGCGCCCTGCCGCGCACGGATCCGGACCATCGTGGCCTGCACATCGGCTGCGGCGCCGCGCTGCTCAATCTGCGCGTGTCCGCCGCGGCGGCGGGCCTGGCACCGCTCGTGCGGCTGCTGCCCGAACCCGCCTACCCCGACCTCCTCGCCGAAGCGCATCTGTGCGCCACCGGACCCCCCGACGGGCAGCTGGCCCTTCTGGGCCCGGCGGTCCGGCGCCGGCATTCCAGCCGTCTCCCCTTCCGTGACGAGACGGTCCCCACGGCGGTGCGGGAGAGGCTGTGCGAAGCGGCCGCCGCGGAGGGCGCGCTGCTGTTGTTTCCCGGTGCCTGGCACATCGACTCGATCCTGGACCTGGTGCGGGACGCCGAGGGCAGAGAAGCGGCCGACCCGGAGGTGCGCGGGGAGACCGAGAAGTGGACGCACCCGGAGCCGGCGGGCGGCGCCGGCACCGCCGACGGCATCCCCGGCGAGGCGTTCGGCCCACGCCGGCGCGGAACCTCCGTTCCGGTACGGGACTTCGCCGCCGGGCGTCCGGTGCCCGGGCGGGGCTGGGCACCGTTCGAGAAGACGCCGGAGATCGCTCTGCTCGGTACGGCCCACGACAAGCCGGTGGACTGGCTGTGCGCCGGTCAGGCACTGGAGCGGGTCCTGCTCAGGGCCACCGCCGACGGTCTGGTCGCCTCGGTCACCTCACAGCCCTTGGAGTGGCCGGAGATCCGGTGGGCCGTCCGCGACCCCGTATCGGCCATGGGGCACGTGCAGATGGTGATCCGTCTCGGCTACGGCCCCGAGGGACCGGCCAGCCCACGACGGCCGGTCGACGACGTGCTGGACGTCCTGTGACCGGAAACCGCGGCACGGCGAGGCGCGGCCCGGACGGAGATGCCGAGGTGATGACGGCTCCGCCGGTGCGGGTGCCCTGCCACGTCCTCCCGGCCGGGGTGACCCGGCGGGCGGCCGCTCGCCGGCGTCCTCCCGCGGAGAGGGAAGCATGAGTTCTCACCTGGTTCGCCGGCGGCCGGCCGTCATCCGTCAGGACGGGCCGCCCACGCGACGCGCGACGAAGCCACCGCCCCCGGGGCAGCAGGAAGCCGCCGCTGCCCTTCCCGTTCTTCCGGCATCCGCGGTGTTCACCGCCACCGGCGGCTCCGCGCGTGGGCTCACGGCGGCCGAGGCGGCCGAACGGCGGGCCCTGCACGGGCCGAACGAGCTGCCCGCCGTGAAGCGGGGGCGGCCGTGGCGGCGGTTCGTCGCGCAGTTCACCGACCTCTTCGCGATCGTGCTGCTCGTGTCCTCGGCGCTCACGTTCCTCGCCTACTGGCTCGGCCGGCCCCGGGAACCGGCGACCCTCCAGCTCGCGCTGGCGATCCTCTGCGTGGTGCTGCTCAACGCCGGCATCGGTTTCGCGCAGGAGTACTCCGCCGAGCGCACGGCCCAGTCCCTGCGCGCGATGGTGCCGCACACCTGCCGCGTCCTGCGCGACGGGGAACGGCAGGAGCTGCCCGCGCGGGAACTGGTGCCCGGCGACGTGGTGGTCCTGGAGGCCGGCGACGCGGTGCCGGCCGACTGCCGGCTGGTCGAGGCGCACGAAGCCGCGGTCAACAACGCCGCGCTCACCGGTGAGAGCGATCCGGTCGCCCGCGTCGCGGAAGCCGTGCCGCCCGGGCCGCCGCTGGAGGCCCGCAATTGCGTGTGGATGGGCACCGACCTGGTGGCGGGCACCGCGAAGGCCGTCGTGTTCGGCACCGGCGCGGCCACCGAGTTCGGGCGGATCTTCCGGCTCACCGCCGCCGCCCCGAGACAGCGGACGCCCCTGCAACGGCAGGTCGCCGTCATGGCCCGCCGGGTCGCGGGCGCGGCGTTCGCGACCGGGGCCCTTCTCTTCGCGATCCGCGTCCCCGGCGGCCAGCCGTTCGTCGACACGTTCGTCTTCTCGCTGGGCGTGATGGTCGCCCTGGTGCCCGAGGGCCTGCCGGCCACTCTGTCGGTGTCCCTGGCGATCGGTGTGCGCCGCATGGCCCGCCGGCACGCCCTGGTCAAGCAGCTGCTCGCGGTGGAGGCCCTGGGGTCGACCAGCGTGATCTGCACCGACAAGACGGGCACCCTTACCCAGGCCGAGATGACCGTCGTACAGGTGTGGGCGGACGGCGTGCCGCACGCCGTGACCGGAGTGGGCTACGCACCGGCCGGTGAGGTCGCCGATCCCGGGCCGGTGCGGGAGCTGCTGCGGGCGGCGGCTCTGTGCTGCAACGCCCGGCTGGTACCGCCCAGCGGACGGGAGCCGTGGCGCGTTCTCGGCGACACCACCGAGGGTGCCCTGCTGGTGGCCGCCGGCAAGGCCGGCCTCGATCCGGCGCGGGAGGAGGCCCGGACACCCCGCGTGGCGGAGAATCCCTTCGATTCGACGCGGAAGCTCATGAGCACCGTGCACCGCGACACCGACGGCGGTCATGTCACGTACGTCAAGGGCGCGCCCGCGGAGTTGCTGGCCCGCTGCGACGCCATGGACCGGGAGGGTGCGAGGACACCGCTGGCGGAGACCGAGCGGGCCGGTGTGGCCGCCGCGGCCGACGGCATGGCCGGGCAGGGGCTGCGTGTCCTCGGTGTCGCCCGGCGGCAGGTGGCCGGGCCCCGGCCGCCCCTGGAGGACGTCGAGACGCGGCTGACGCTGCTGGGGCTCGTCGCGATGTACGACCCGCCCCGGCCGGAGGTACGGGACGCGGTGGACGCCTGCCGGCGCGCCGGCATCCGTATCGTCATGGTCACCGGCGACCATCCCCTGACGGCCGAGGCCGTCGCCCGCCGCGTCGGGATCGTGCGCGGTCCCGACCCGACGCTGGTGACGGGCGCCCGGCTGGACGCGCTGGACGACAACGGCCTGGACGGCCTGCTCGCGGGCTCCGTCGAACTGCTGCTCTGCCGGGTCACCCCGGAGCACAAACTGCGGGTGGTCACCGCGTTGCAGCGGCGTGGCGAGGTCGTCGCCGTCACCGGGGACGGCGCCAACGACGCCCCGGCCCTCAAGCACGCCGACATCGGCGTCGCCATGGGGGCCTCCGGCACCGACGTGGCACGCGAGGCCGCCGTGATGGTGCTGCTCGACGACTCCTTCGCCTCCATCGGCACCGCGGTGGGGCTCGGCCGCTCGGTCTACCGCAACATCCGCAAGTTCCTGATCTACCTCTTCAGCCACAACATCGCCGAACTCGTGCCGATCCTCGCCGCGACCTTCGCCGGATTCCCGCTCGTGCCGATCACGGCCGTGCAGATCCTCGCCATCGACCTCGGGTCGGACGTGCTGCCCGCCCTCGCCCTCGGCGCGGAGCCCATGGAACCCGACGTCATGAACAGCCCTCCACGCCCCCGCCACGAGCGGCTCTTCTCGGCGGCCGTGATGGGGCGGATCCTCTTCCTCGGCGGCATCCAGGCCCTCGGCGTGTGCGCCGTCTTCTTCTGGCACATCCACGCCTCCGGCATCCCCTACGCCGACTTCACGAAGAGCGACCCCGTCTACCGGGAAGCGATCACGATGGTCCAGGCCGGGATCGTCGTCAGCCAGTTCTTCAACGCGCTGGCCGTGCGCACCGACCGGCAGAGCGTCTTCCGGGCGGGTCTGCTGACCAACCCCTGGCTGCTCGCCGCCGGCTGCTTCGGCATCGGGCTGATGGCCGCCATCAGCTACGCCCCGCCGCTCCAGGCCGTCTTCCGTACCGCGCCGCTGGGCCCGGCCGACTGGGCGGTCCTGGCAGGACTCGGAGCCCTGCTGCTGGCCGCCGAGGAATGCCGGAAAGGGGTGCTGCCGGGCCGGGCGGCAGCCCCGAAGGGAGGAACACGATGAGAGTGATCATCGCCGGCTGCGGCCGGGTCGGGGTCGTCCTGGCCACGCGGCTCGTCGCCGAGGGCCACGACGTACGCCTCGTGGACCGGCAGCCGAAGGCGCAGAGAAGGCTGTCACCCGGTTTCCCGGCCGCCTTCCACGTGGGCAACGGTTTCAGCCGCCCCGTGCTGGAGGCGGCCGGGATCGCCGGCGCGGACGCCTTCGTCGCGGTCACCTCCGGGGACAACGGCAACATCGTCAGCGCCCGGACCGCCAAGGAGACGTACCGGGTGCCGGTCGTCCTCGCCCGCATCCACGACCCGCGCCGCGCCGACATCTGCCGGGAGCTGGGCATCCCGACGATCTCCAGCGTCCGCTGGGCCGTCAACCGCATCCACCAGATGCTCCTGCACCGTCACCTCACTCCCGAACTGGCCTTCGGCAACGGCGAGACGCTCCTCGTGCGCTCCTCGCTGCCGGCCTATCTCACCGGGCGGCGGACGACCGAGTTCGACGTCGACGGCGAGATCCGGGTCGTGGAGATCACCCGTGCCGGCCGCTCGTTGCTCCCCGCCCACGGCGTCCTGGCCGAGCCGGGCGACCTGGTCACCTTCAGCGTCGCCGCGACGGCCCTCGGCCGGCTGAGCGGCTTCCTCGACAAGGAGCTGGGAACGTGAAGGTCCTGATCGCGGGCGCGGGACGGCTCGGCGCCCAGATCGCCCGGGTGCTGTCCGCCGCCCGCAACGACGTGACCCTCGTCGAGTACGACGACGACCGGGTGGCCGAACTCGGCGGCCTGCCGCTCGTGCGCGTGGTGACCGGGGACGCGTGCGATCCGGAGCTGCTCGAACACGCGGGGGCCCTCGCCTGCGACCTGGTCGTCGCCGCCACCGGGTGCGACGAGGACAACCTGGTGATCAGCCTGCTCGCCAAGCGGCGGTTCGGCGTGGCACGGGTGGCCGCACGCGTCAACGAGGACGAGAACGCGTGGCTCTTCGACCAGAGGTGGGGCGTGGACGTGGCGGTACCGGCGGCGACCCCGCTGGTCTCCCTCATCGAGGAGGCCACGGGAGCCACGGACACGGTGGCGCTGCTGCGGCTGAGCAAGGCGGGCGTCGAGGTCATGGAGACCGCGATCACCGAGGAATCCCGGGCCGCCGGGCGCCGGCTGGGCGAGATCGTCCTGCCCCCGGGCACCGTGGTCGCCACCGTCGTGCGCGACGGCCGCCCGACGGTCCCCCGTCCCGAGGTGCGCCTGCTCCCGGGTGACGAACTCCTGCTCGTGTCGCACGAGGCCACGGAGCAGGAGATCCACGCGGCATTCCAGTGAAAGAGGGCCCGAAAAGTCCTGGTCAGCGCCGAGGAGCGGGGCTCAGTCCCGGTGCAGCACGACTTTCAGGGCGCCCGTGCCGGTGCCGTGGGCGAACACCTCGTAGGCTTCCTCCATCCGGCCGAGACCGAGGGTGTGGGTGACCAGCGGGGAGGCGGGCAGCCGGCCGAAGCGCATCAGCTCCAGCAGCCAGGACGTGGAAGACGTGTCGACCTGCCCCGTGCTGATCGTCAGGTTCTTGCACCACAGGGACTCCAGATGCAGCGTCACCGGTCTGCCGTGGGTCCCGATGCTGGCGATGTGCCCTCCGGTGCGGACGGCCCGCGTGCACAGCAGGAAGCCGTCCGGTTCCCCGGTCGCCTCGATGACGACGTCCGCGCCCGGCCCCTCGGACAGCTCGGCGATCATCCTCCCCGGCGATTCGGCGGCATCCGCCCCCAGCCGGACGGCCGCCTCCAGCCGGGCGCCGGCCAGGTCGACGACGACGATCCTGCGCGGGGAGTACAGCCGCGCGACGACGGCGCACGCCAGGCCGACGGGCCCGGCGCCCACCACGACGACGGTGTCCCCGGGCCCGACGTGTCCGTTGCGCACCCCGACCTCGTAGGCGGTGGGCAGGAGTTCGGCGAGCAGCACGGCGTCGTCCAGCGGGAGGCCCGCGGGGCACCGGGTGGTGGAGTGGTCCGCGAACGGCACGCGGACCAGCTCGGCCTGGGTGCCGTCGATCAGGTTCCCCAGGATCCACCCGCCCCCGCCACGGCACTGTCCGTACCGGGCGTCATGGCACTCCCCGCAGTCGCCGCAGGCCGAGACGGACGACACGATCACCTGGTCACCGGGGTGCAGGTGGTGCACCTGGCCACCGGTCCGCACGACCTCCCCGACGGCCTCGTGGCCCAGTACCGTCCCCGGCCTCACCTCGGGGAAGCCGCCCCGCCGGATGTGCAGGTCGGTACCGCAGACGGTGGTCGCGTCCACACGTACCAGGGCATCGGTCGCCTCCTCGATCACGGGGTCGGGGACGGTGTCCCAGGAGATCCGGTCCGGGCCGTGATAGACGAGCGCTCGCACCTTGCCCACTCCCTCGCTGCCGGCCCTGCGGGCGGCTCAGTCCGGCTCCATGTAGGGACGCCGGAAGACCGGGGCCTGGCCGGTGCCCCACGGGCGTACGGCCGTCAGCGCCCGGGTGACCGCGCTCTCCAGCGCCCCGCTGGTGTCGATGGGGACGGCCTCCGGCCACGCGGGCTCCTTGGCCGCCATGGCGGCGGCGATGTCCGGACCGGCGTCGGAGGGCCCCGGGGCGCGCGTGCCGAGGCGTGCCGTGGACACGGCGTCCGGCACATGGCAGCGCAGCGCCACCAGGTCGGCGCCGGCGCGTTCGGCCACGCGTGCGGCGGCTTCCCGCCGCACGGCGTCCGACCAGCTGGCGTCGAGGACGACGGACTCGCCCAAGGACAGCAGGACGGCCGCGCGGTCCAGCAGGGCGGTGTAGGTCCTGGCCGTCCATTCCGGCGTGTAGAGGCCTTCGCCGTAGCCGGCCGCGGCGGACTGTTCCGCGGGGATGCCCGCGAGTTCCTTGCGGACGCGGTCGCTGCTGAGCAGGGTGACGCCCAGCCGGTCGGCGAGCGCTCCGGAGAGGGTGGACTTGCCGCTTCCGGGCAGGCCGCCGACGACGGTGAGGGAGACGGCGGAGGTACGCAGGTGGCGCAGTGTCAGCGTGGCGAGCCGTCGCGCCGCCGCTTCCGCGCCCGGCGTTCCCTGGCGGGCCTGGATCAGCGAGACCTTGACCCGGACGAAGGCACGGTAGGCGACGTAGTGGTGCCACAAGGAGGGGGGTGCGGGGTCCGCGGAGTACTCGCCGTACCGGGCGAGGAACCAGCCCGCTGCCTCCGGGGCGCCGAGCTGCTCCAGGTCCATGGCGAGGAAGGCGGCGTCGTCCAGGCCGTCCACGTAGCGCAGGCGGTCGTCGAACTCCAGGCAGTCGAGGACCCGCGGGCCGTCGTCCAGGCAGAAGACGTCCTCGGCGAGCAGGTCTCCGTGACCGTCGACCACCCTGCCCTGCTCGATCCGGGCGTCGAACAGCCGCTCGCGGCCGGCCAGATAGCGCCGCACCAGCCGCTCGATCCCGGTCAGGCAGTCGGCCGCGACTCCCTGCCCGGGCAGATCGTGGACCTGCGCGAAGCCGGCCTCCCACCGCGCCGCCAGCGCGTCGCGCCTGCCCTGTTCCTCGACCTCCGGGCCCCGGGGTGCCGTCGCGTGCCACGCGGCCAGACGCCGTGCGACGGTGCCGAGCACGTCGTCCACGGTGACCCCCGCCCGTACGAGGTGGGACAGGCGGCGGTCCTCCGGCATGCGGCGCATCACCACCACCGGCTCGGGGTCCTCCGCGTCGGGACCGCGGAACTCTCCCAGACCGACGTAGACGTCCGGCGCGAACCGGCGGTTGAGGGCGATCTCCCGCTCGCACGCGGCCCGGCGGGCCGCGACGGTGGTGTAGTCGAGGAAACCCAGCGCCACCGGCTTCTTGCTCTTGTAGGCCCGGTCGCCGACGAAGAACAGCGTGGCGGTGTGGGTTTCGCGGACCCCCGCGCGCGGGGACGGCTGTGCGGTACCCGACCGGGCCGGTGGGGCGTCGGCGCCCAAGGGGTGGAGGCCGGCCCCGATCATGAGGAAGGACGGCGCCGGAACAGCGCCCGTGCGGGGCGGTGTCCCGCGCCGCGAGCCGGGGAACGGCCGGGCGGCGGCCAGGTACCCGGGCCCGCCGCGCGGACCGCGGTGGCGGGTGGTGGCATGGCGACGGCCTCCGTCTCGTTGGAAGCTGGAGGGGCGGCGGGGTGGTCCCACCGGGTGCGCGATCCGGATGTCCCGCGCGGACGTCACGACAGGTTCCTCCCTTCCGAGGATCCCCCGGCCCTCGCCGGGGCGCATGCGGACGGAGTGACCGGCAGGTCTTCGGAGCCCGGCCGAGAGGAGGCGGACCAGGTGACGATTCCCCTGGTGGTGGGCGTCGACGGCTCCGAGCCGAGTCTGGAGGCGGTCACCTGGGCCGCCGCCGAGGCGGCCCGGCACGGGTTGCCGCTGCATCTGCTGCACGCGGCGACCGGTGAGCAGGAGGCGTCCGCCGCCATCCGCGACGCCTACGCGCGCGCCGCAGCGGCCGCTCCGACGGTCCGCTCGTCCAGCGAGGTCTCGCGGTTGGACGCGGCCTCCGCGCTGGTCGACAAGGGACGCAACGCCTTCGCGCTGGTCCTCGGGTACCGGGGGCACGGGGGTCTCGCCGGCATGCTGCTGGGCTCGGTCGGCCTCGCCGTGGCGGCACACGCCGACTGCCCGGTCATCGTGGTCCGCGGTACCCCGGAGCATCGCGGCGGCCGTTTCGGCAGCGTCGTCGTCGGTGTGGAGGACGGTGAGGGCAGCGGGAGCGCCGTGGAGTTCGCGCTGCGCGAAGCCCACGTGCGCCGGTGCCGGCTCGTGGCGGTGCACGCCGGCGGCGCGCCCTCGGGGGACCGTGCGGCATCGCGGTCCACGCCGGGGTTCATGGAGACCCGCCGCCGCCCGCCGGCGCAGGTGCTCGACGACGCCCTGCGCCTGCCCCTGCAAAGGTATCCGGACACCACGGTGATCCGGCGGCCCGTGGAGAAGCCGGGGCGCCCGGCGCTGCTGGAAGCCGCGTCGACGGCGGATCTGCTGATCGTCGGCGCGCGGCGACGGCTCGGCCATCCGGGCCTGCAGCTGGGACTGGTCAGTCACGCGATGCTGCACCATGCGCCGTGTCCCGTCGCCGTCGTCCCCCAGCTGTGACGGTCACGGCGTCGCCGCCGGGCGAGCCGGCCGAAAGCCCGTCGGAGCGACGAGTCGTGCGCTCCGGGCCCCGGGACCCGCCCCTTCTCAGGTCCCGGCGGTGGTGCCTTGGGCGTCATCCGTCCGGTAGGCCAGGTGCGCGGAGACCGACACCACGCCGTCGACGCCGCGGCACAACTGCTCGACGACGGGGATGAGACTCCTGTACTCGACGGTGCCGGACAGGGTCACCCGCCCGTCGCGCACCTCCGCGGTGACATCGCGTGGATCGAGTCCAAGGGTGCGCCGCAGCAGGTCTGCGCCGATCTCCTCACGGATGGCCTCGTCACGGCGGAGGAACACCCGCAGCAAGTCACCGCGGCTGACGATGCCGAGGAGCCGGTCCGCCTCGTCCACCACGGGCAGCCGTTTGACGTTCTGGGTCTCCATGAGGCGGGCGGCCTCGACCACGGTCCACTCCGCTCGCGCGCACACGGCGGGAGCGGACATCAGCTCCTCGGCACGGGAGCCCTCGGCCTTGGCGCGCTCCCACGCCTCCAGGTGCGGGATGGGGACCCGGCCCGTGGGATCGGCCTGCTCGGCGCACTTGCGCAGCAGGTCGGCCTCGGACACGACCCCCACCGGCCGGTCCAGGTCGTCCACCACGGGGAGGGCGGTGACGTCGTTCTCCTCCAGCAGCCTGACGAGTTCCTTGAACGGTGTCTCAGGCCGTGCCCGGACGACATCGCGGCTCATGAGCTCCTCGACCGTTCGGTGATGCATGTCGCCTCCCGGGTACGGGCCGTCCGCCTCGCGGGTCGGAGGGCTGCCGCCCCGTGCGGCCGTGCGGCCCGCGTGGCAGGTTGGATACAGCACCATTCTGAGGAGAGGGCGGCGATCATGCGAGCTCACCTCGGCGACCAGCTCGTCATCGAGAACGCGGCCACCGGAGCGGCCAGGCGCGACGGCGAGATCATCGGGCTCCACCACGACGACGGAACACCGCCCTACGACGTGCGCTGGTCGGACACGGGCGAGGTGACCCTGATGTTCCCCGGCCCCGACGCCCACATCCGCCATCTCCTCGCCCCGTCCGTCCCCGGCGGGCCGCTCCGGGGCGGTGACGTCCCACCGGTCCTCCCCGGCACCGACCTGCTGGTCGGGCATGTCCCTGGGTACCGGCCGCTCCTCGCCGCCGGCTCCGCGTTCCCGCACTGCCATGGTGTGTCTCCGGTCCTCGGTAGGGCCCCGGGCCCGCTCAGCCGACCTTCCGTCCCCGCATGGGCTCGGTCTCCATCCCGCCGCCCTGCCGCAGGCCCTCCAGGAACTCCCGGATCACCTCGGTCGCGGTACGCCGGGGACGCCAGCCCAGCTCGGTGCGGGCCCGCGCGCAGTCCATCAGCGGCAGCCGCAGTACGGCGTCGAACAGGTGCGGGGACGCGGGCAGCAGGTGCAGGCCCCAGGCGGCGGCGATCGCCGAGCGGGCCGCCGTGCGCGGCAGCCGGACGGGCCGGGAGCCGAGCAGTTCGGCCAGGACGGCGGCGTCCAGCGGGGGATCGGCGGCCAGATTGAAGGGGCCCCGGGCGTTGTCCGAGCGCACCGCGAGCCGGTACGCCTCGGCCGCGTCGTCGGTGTGCAGCGCCTGCACCCGCAGTCCCGGGATGTCCGGCAGGAACGGCAGCAGCTCCGGCCGGGCCAGCGGACCGGGCAGGAACCGCCCGCCGAAGATCCGCCGCTGCTCGCTCGCCGACTGCCACTTGAACAGGAACGCCGGGCGCATGCGCACCACCCGCACCTCGGGGTGGTCGCGCTCGAACACGTCCAGCGTGCGCTCCAGATAGGCCTTCTCCCGGCAGTACGCCGCGTCCGGCCAGCCGTGTGTCGGCCAGGACTCGTCCACCGCGCGGTCCTTGGGCCCGGGGGAGTACGCGCCGACGGAGGAGGCGTGCACCAGCACCGGCACCCGGGCCGCCGCGACCGCCTCGAACACCCGGATGCCGCCCAGCACATTGGTCCGCCAGGTCCGGGCCGGGTCGTGCGTCGGCTGGAACGCCCAGGCGAGGTGGATCACGGCGTCCGCGCCCTCGAACCGCTCGGCGAGGTTCTCCTCGTCCGACCCCAGGTCCACGGCGGACCACTCGGTCTTCGGCGGCGACCACTCGGGCGTCCGCCGCGCCAGCCCGCGCACCGACTTCACCTCGGGGTCCTCGGAGAGCAGGCGCACCACACTGGTCCCGACATTGCCGGTGGCACCGGTGACGACCACCCTGCTGCCCGCTGAGCTGCTCACCTTCGGCTCCTCTCGTCGGCACGGCCGGGCTGTGACGAGCGGCCGGGTACCCGGCCGCCCGGTGCGCACACGCGGAGCGGCGGCGGCTCACCCACGGCCGAGCCACCTCCGGAAGGACGCGAACCGCGTGCCGAGGGCCGGCCGGGTGCGTACGGAGCGCCGTGCCGGGGGCAGCGGCAGCCGCGTCTGGCGGACGTAGGCCTTCCAGTCCTCGTACACGCCGGGCGCGAGAACGACGGCGAGCAGTATCGCGGGGATCACGACGGCGGACAGCACTGCGACGACTCCTTCCTCACGTCGAACGGCTCATATCCGGACGGGTTCCGCCACCTCCACCTGGGCCGGCCGCAGGAGCTGGTCGCCGACCCGGTAGCCGGGGCGGAGGACGACGGCACAGGTGGGCTGCCGGACGCCGGCGGTGAACGTGCAGGAGACGGCCTCGTGCACGGCCGGGTCGAACGGGTCGCCCGCCGTGCCGAACGACCGCAGCCCCAGGGCCGCGAGCTCGCTCTCCAGGACCTCGGCCACCCGCCGGAAGCCGCCCGTGACCTCGCCCTGCCGGCGGGCCTGGTCGATGGCGTCGAGGACGGGCAGGAGACCGGTGAGCACATTGGCCACCGCGATCTCGCGGACCGCCAGACGGTCGCGGCCGACCCGTCCGCGGTAGGTGTCGTACTCGGCCTTCACGCGCCGCAGGTCCGCCGTACACTCGCGCAGCCGGGCGCGCAGCACGTCGGCCCCGTCGGCCCCGTCGGCGGATCGGGCCGGCTGGCGGGCGGGCTCCACATCGCCACGGGGGCGGGGCTCCAGGCTGGTTCCCGGATCCCGCCGCCGGGTGTCCCCGACGACCGACAGCGAAGGCCTGTCACGGCGGCCGGTGCCGCTCGGACCGCTCATCCCGCACCGTCCTGCCGCTTGTCCTCGTCGACGATCTCGGCGTCCACCACGTCCTCGTCGGTTCCGCCCGCGCCGGCGGCGCCGCCCTCCGTACCGCCGCCGGCCGCCTGGGCGCCCTGCGCCTGCTGCGCCTGGGCGTACATGGCGGTGCCCACCTTCTGGGCGGCGGCGGTGACCTTGTCCGTGGCCTGCCGGAGGACCGCGGTGTCCGCCGGTTCCGCCTTCAGCGCCTGCTTCAGCTCGGCCAGAGCCGCGTCGACCTCGCCCCTGATGTCGGCGGGGATCTTGTCGGCGTTGTCGCCCAGCAGCTTCTCGGTCTGGTAGGCGACCTGCTCGGCGTGGTTGCGGGTCTCGGCGGTCTCGCGCCGGCGCCGGTCCTCCTCGGCGTGCTGCTCCGCCTCCCGCATCATGCGGTCGATGTCGTCCTTCGGGAGCGAGGAGCCGCCGGTGACGGTCATCTTCTGTTCCCTGCCGGTGCCGAGGTCCTTCGCCGTGACGTGCATGATGCCGTTGGCGTCGATGTCGAAGGAGACCTCGATCTGCGGGACGCCGCGCGGCGCCGGCGGCAGACCGGTCAGCTCGAACATGCCGAGCTTCTTGTTGTACGCCGCGATCTCGCGCTCGCCCTGGAAGACCTGGATCTGCACCGACGGCTGGTTGTCCTCGGCCGTGGTGAAGATCTCCGAGCGCTTGGTCGGGATCGTGGTGTTGCGTTCGATCAGTTTGGTCATGATGCCGCCCTTGGTCTCGATGCCGAGGGACAGCGGGGTGACGTCGAGCAGCAGGACGTCCTTGACCTCGCCCTTGAGGACACCGGCCTGCAGGGCCGCGCCGACGGCCACGACCTCGTCCGGGTTGACGCCCTTGTGCGGGTCCTTGCCGGTCAGCTCCCGCACCAGGCCGGTCACCGCGGGCATCCGCGTCGAGCCGCCGACCAGGATGACGTGGTCGATGTCGGACACCTTGATCCCGGCGTCCTCGACCGCGTTGTGGAACGGGCCCTTGCACCGCTCCAGCAGGTCGCCGGTCAGCTGCTCGAACTGGGCACGGGTGAGCTTCTCGTCCAGGTGCAGCGGGCCCTCGGCGGACGCGGTGATGTAGGGCAGGTTGATCGTGGTCTCCGAGGACGACGACAGCTCGATCTTCGCGCGCTCCGCCGCCTCCCGCAGCCGCTGCACGGCCATCTTGTCCTTGGCCAGGTCGACTCCGTAGTGGTTCTTGAACCGCTGGACCAGGTGGTCGACGACCCGCTGGTCCCAGTCGTCGCCGCCCAGACGGGTGTCGCCGTTGGTGGCCTTGACCTCGACCACGCCGTCGCCGATCTCCAGGAGGGACACGTCGAAGGTGCCGCCGCCGAGGTCGAAGACGAGGACCGTCTGGTCGTTCTCCTTGTCCAGTCCGTAGGCCAGGGCGGCGGACGTGGGCTCGTTGATGATCCGCAGCACCTTCAGCCCGGCGATCTCCCCGGCCTCCTTGGTCGCGGTGCGCTGGGAGTCGTTGAAGTACGCCGGCACGGTGATCACCGCGTCGGTGACGTCCTCGCCGAGGTACGCCTCAGCGTCCCGCTTCAGCTTCTGGAGCACCCGCGCGGAGATCTCCTGCGCCGTGTACCGCTTGCCGTCGACGCTCCCGGTCTCCGGGAACCGCCACTGCGTGTCACCCATGTGCCGCTTGACCGAGCGCACGGTGCGTTCCACGTTGGTGACGGCCTGCCGCTTGGCGACCTCGCCGACGAGCACCTCGCCGTTCTTGGCGAACGCCACGACCGACGGGGTGGTGCGGGCGCCCTCGGTGTTGGTGATGACGGTGGGCTCGCCGCCCTCCAGGACCGAGACCACCGAGTTCGTCGTGCCGAGGTCGATTCCTACCGCGCGTGCCATGGCCCTTTCCTCCGTCCGTGTCCCAGACCCCGGAGCGGACACACGTCACTGGGAGTCTGGATAAAGTCCCCAGGCCAGCTTGTCAAGAAATCCAGGTTTCCACCTCTTTACAAGCTTTTGCGGACGGCGGTAGCTGTGGAGACGGCCCCGGACGGAAGGAGGCAGGCCGATGATCACCGAACTGGCTGTGGAGCGCGTGGAATTCACCTGCGGCCACTGCTGGCAGACGTGGAGCGCCGACTACGACGTGCAGTACTACCGCGACGAGAACGGCGACGAATGGGAGTACTTCACCCGCGACGGAGACGGCGTGCCCTCCCCTTACGAGCCCCGAGGGGCTCGTAAGGGGAGGGCACGACCGCCTCCGAGAAGGAGAGGTGGTCCACCTTCATCACGAAG
>NZ_JACBWZ010000850.1 GCF_013870595.1 Streptomyces sp. WELS2
TCTTCCCGAAGGTCGTGCAGCAGCTGAAGAAGCACGGCCTGGCGGGGGCATCGGGTCGCCGCTGGGGCAGCGGCGACCCGATGCCCCGCCGGTTCACCGCCGAGCAGCTCACCGCGCTGGTCGAGGGCGCCGGACTGCGGGTCGGCGCGGTGCACGGCGTGCGGGTCTTCGCCGACCTGGTGCCCGGCGTCCTGGTGGACACCGAGCCCGGTGCCGTGGACGCGCTGCTGAGGCTGGAGGCCGCGGCGGCCGAACTGCCCGCGTTCCACTCCGTCGCCACCCAGCTCCACGTGCTCGGTGAGACCGCCGGTGCCGCCGGGAGCTGAGCGCCATGGGGGCCGTGTGCGCCCTGAGTGCACCATCGGGAACAGGCACTGATCAGCGCCTCGGCCGCGGATGGAGTACGCCACAGGCCCCCCGATCGAGCGGTTTGCGCCGTATGATCGAGGTACACCGCTCGGCATGACGAGACGGCCGCCGGGGAATGGAAGCCTCAGCGAGCCGGACGGCCATGACGGAATCCGGTTGGCCAATTGGCGTAGAGGGGCGGGTTTCACGGGGGCGATTCCCTGCCTATCCTGAAGGGACCCCCCGGGTCGCCCCGGCGACTGCACGATGAGGAGGACTCCGTGCCGCTCTCGGAGCACGAGCAGCGCATGCTCGAGCAGATGGAGCGAGCGCTGTACGCCGAAGATCCCAAGTTCGCGTCGGCGCTTGAGGGAAACGGGCTGCGGACGTACACCCGCCGGCGGGTCTACCAGGCGGTCGCGGGCTTCCTCATCGGTATCGCGCTCCTCATGACCGGAATGGTCATGCAGCTGATCTGGGTCAGTGTGGTGGGTTTCCTCGTCATGCTGGGCTGTGCGGTGCTGGCCGTCACCGGCTGGCGCAAGGCCCCCAAACCGGGCGAGCAGCCACCGGGTCTCGCCCGTCGGCAGGTGCGGCCCAGACGCTCCATGATGGACCGGATAGAGGACCGCTGGCAGCGGCGCCGGGACGAACAGGGCCGCTGACCCCGAGACACACATGAGGGGCGGCCACCGCAAGGTGGCCGCCCCTCGGTCGTGCCCGGCGGCCTGCTGGAGCGGGCCCGCAAGGGCGTGGGGGCGGGCGGCGTGGGCACGGTCTCGGCGGTGGACCCGCTGGTGTCGCTGCACGACGACCTGAACACGAACGACGACCGCCTGGTGCTGTCCCTGAAGACCAGCACCAACGACCTGTCCGACCTGTATCTGCGGATCGTCTCCCTGGACGACTTCGACGGCACCACGTGGAAGGCGTCCGCGCACGACTACTTCGACGTGCCGGACCCGCTGCCCACGCCGGCCGGTCTGGACGAGAGCGTCCGGCGCGACACGATACGGACGACGATCACCGCGGCGGACACCTACGCCCAGGACTCGCTGCCGATGCCCTACCCGCCGAGCCGGGTGAAGGCCAGCGGCCGCTGGCGGTACGAGCCGGTCGGGATGACCCTGGCCGGCGACCACGGCCAGACCACGCGGGGCGAGCGCTACGAGGTCACGAGCCTGGACGTGAAGCCGACCGCGGAGCAGCTGGCCGCCGCGCCGCCACCGCCGGCGGCCCTGTGGGAGCGGTACACGAAGGTGCCGTCCTCGCTGCCGAAGGTGGTGGCCCGCACCGCGAAGGAGGTCACCGCGGGCGCGAGCAGCCACTACGAGGAGGCCGTCAAGCTCCAGGACTACTTCGCCGTCACGGGGGGCTTCCAGTACGACACCCAGGTGGAGGCCGGCCAGGGTCCGCGCGCCATCGCGAACTTCCTGGAGAAGAAGCAGGGCTTCTGCGTCCACTTCTCCTTCGCGATGGCGGCGATGGCCCGCACGCTCGGCATCCCGGCCCGGGTCGCGGTGGGCTTCGCGCCGGGCAGCCCGCAGTCCGACGGCACGGTGGCGGTGAACCAGCGGGACGCGCACGCCTGGCCCGAGCTGTACTTCGAGGGCGTGGGCTGGACCCGTTTCGAGCCCACCCCGACCCGGGGCACCACGCCGTCGTACACCCAGACCGACACCCCCGGCAGCTCGCTGCCGGACGAGGCGCGGCCGTCCCGGCACGCGTCCTCGGCGCCCTCGGCGGCGGCCTCGCCGAGCGAGAGCTGCGCCGAGGGGACGCGCCGGCCCCGGTCCTGCGGCCACACCCACCAGTCCGTGTCGTCGTGGCCGCTGATCGGGGTGGGGGCGCTGCTGGTCCTGGCGGTGCCGCTGTCGCCCCTGCTGTGGCGGCGGCGGACGCGCGCGCTGCGGCTGGGCGGGCACGGCCGGACCCCGCAGGGCGCGGCGGCGCACACCCTGGCCGCCTGGCAGGAGCTGACGGACAGCGCCTGGGACCACGGCATCCCGCCGGACGAGTCGCTGACCCCACGCAAGGCCGCCGACCGGATCGTGCGGCTCGGGCGGCTGGATCCGGCGGCCGGGGCCGCGGTGCACCGGGTGGCGGACGCGGTGGAACAGGTGCTGTACGCGCCCCGGCCGCGCCCGGCGGCGGGCACGGCGCGGGACGTGCGCGAGGCGGTCGAGGGCCTGCGGACCGTGGTGGGCGCC
>NZ_JACBWZ010000851.1 GCF_013870595.1 Streptomyces sp. WELS2
GCTCCCGCCCGCTGACCAGGACCGAGCCGTCGGCGCGCTCGGCGAGGGTGAGTTCGACGGCACGGACGACGCGGTCCGGCTGCCGTACCGCGCCGGGCTCCCCCTCGGCGCGAAGGACTTCACGGTGTCGCTGTGGTTCCGGTACTCGGCGACGGCCGGCGAGCAGCCGCTGCTGTGGATGGGCGGGACCGGCACCGGCCGGCCGCAGGTGTGGCTGCGCGGGGAGCCCGCGAGCGACAGGGTGCAGGCGCTGATCACCGTGCGCAGCGGGGCCGGGGTGCCGCAGTCCGCGTCCGTGCGCACCGCGACCGCCTACAACGACGGCCGGTGGCATCACGCCGTGCTCCGGCGGGGCGGCGGACTGCTGTCGCTGTCCGTCGACGGCGCGGCCGTCTCCACGGCGGACCGGCCGGGCTCGGTCAGCCGCGACTCGCCCTTCGGCGTGCACCTCGGTCAGCGCATGGACGGCCGCGCCTTCCTCACCGGCGCGCTGGACGAGGTGCGGGTGTGGGACCGGGCGCTGGACGACACGGAACTGGCGGACCCCAAGGTGCTGCGGTCAGCGCAGGACACGGTTGTGTGGCTGCCCCTGGACCGGGTCCGCGGCTGACCCCTCGGGGGCGTCCCCCTGCGGGCGGGGCGCGTCCTCGGCCGCCTCCGGATCGTGCGAGCGGCGCTTGGCGATGACCGCGCACACCATCAGCTGCATCTGGTGGAAGAGCATCAGCGGCAGGACGGCCAGGGAGGCCTGGCCGCCGAACAGGACGCTCGCCATCGGCAGCCCGGAGGCGAGGGACTTCTTCGACCCGGCGAACTGCACGGCGATCCGGTCCGCCCGGCCGAAGCCGAGCGCCTTGGCGCCGTACCAGGTCAGGACCAGCATCACCGCCAGCAGGACGGCCTCCACACCGAGCAGCGCGGCCAGCCGCAGCGGGCTGACCTGGTGCCAGATGCCCTGGTTCATGCCCTCGCTGAACGCGGTGTAGACGACCAGCAGGATGGAGCCGCGGTCGACGAGGCCGAGGACCTTCTTGTGCCGGGTGACGAACGTGCCGATCCAGCGCCGCAGCAGCTGCCCGGCGAGGAACGGCACCAGCAGCTGGAGCACGATCTTCACCAGCGAGTCCGTGGAGAACCCGACCGCGTCGCCGCCGAGCAGCCCCGCCGCGAGCAGCGGGGTCAGGACGATGCCGGCGAGGGAGGAGAAGGACCCGGCGCAGATCGCCGCGGGCACGTTGCCGCGGGCGATGGAGGTGAACGCGATGGACGACTGGATGGTGGACGGCACCAGGGTCAGGAACAGCAGGCCCTGGTAGAGCGGCTGGGTCAGCAGGACCGGCACCAGGCCCCGGGCGGCCAGCCCGAACACCGGGAAGACGACGAACGTGCAGATCAGCACGGTGAGGTGCAGCCGCCAGTGGCGCAGTCCCTCCAGCGCCTCACCGGTGGACAGCCGGGCGCCGTAGAGGAGGAAGAGGAAGGCGATGGCGGCCGTGGAGGCACCCGAGGTCACGTCGGCGGCCGTGCCGCGCGCCGGGAGGAGGGCGGCGAGCCCCACCGTCCCGAGCAGCAGCACGATGTACGGGTCGATCGGCAGCCAACTGGGCCGGCGCAGGCGTGTCACGGTGCTCCGATTGCTCTGTCGTCTTGCTCTGTGTCGTCGGTCCGGGGCCCGCAGGGCCCTCCTCCATCGTCCTCCTGCCGTCGCCGATCGGGAATCCGGTATACCGCTCTGACTGTGATCGGCTTCCGTGATGACCGGCGTAGGCTCGGGGTGTGTACGAGCCGACGCACCTGCGCACCTTCCTGGCGGTCGCCCAGACGCTGAGCTTCACCCAGGCCGCCCGGCGGCTGGGGCTGCGCCAGTCCACGGTGAGCCAGCACGTGCGGCGCCTGGAGGAGGCGGCCGGACGGCAGCTGTTCGCCCGGGACACCCACTCGGTGGAGCTGACCGAGGACGGCGAGGCGATGCTGGGGTTCGCCCGCCGGATCCTGGAGGTGCACGAGCAGGCGACGGCGTTCTTCTCCGGCACGCGCGTGCGGGGCCGGCTGCGCTTCGGCGCCTCGGAGGACTTCGTGCTGACCCGGCTGCCCGAGATCCTGGAGGGTTTCCGCTACGACCATCCGGAGGTCGACCTGGAGCTCACGGTGGAGCTGTCCGGCACGCTGTACGAGCGGCTGGCCGCCGGGAAGCTCGACCTGGTGCTGGCCAAGCGGCGCCCGGAGGATCCGCGCGGTGCGCTGGTGTGGCGCGACGACCTGGTGTGGATCGGCGCCGAGCGGCTGCGGCTGGAGGCGGACCGGCCCGTTCCGCTGATCGTCTACCCGCCGCCGGGCATCACCCGGGCCCGCGCCCTGGAAGTGCTGGAGCGGCAGGGCCGGCCGTGGCGGATCGTGTGCACGAGCGGCAGCCTCAACGGGCTGATCGCGGCGGCCCGGGCCGGCCTCGGGGTGATGGCCCACTCCCGGCGGCTGATCCCGCCGGGCCTGTTCCGGCTGCCCGACCGGGCGGGCCTGCCCGAGCTGGGCAAGGTCGACTTCGTCCTGGTGGGCGACGA
>NZ_JACBWZ010000852.1 GCF_013870595.1 Streptomyces sp. WELS2
CCCTCGGACCTCGTCAACGCCGGGCAGGTGCGGGACAGCGTGCTCTTCCCCGGTGTGCGGGTCGGCGCGGGCGCCCGGGTGCGCCGCAGCGTGGTGCTGCCCGGCGCGGTGATACCGCCCGGCGCCGACATCGACGGTGCGGTCGTCCTGGAGGACGGACGCGTTCAGCACGTTGCCGAAGGAGTGAGCGCATGACCCTGCCCGAACACCACACCCGCGCACAGCGTCCGGCCGACCACGACTACGACGTCCTGGTGGTCGGCGGGGTCGGCGTGGACACCATCGTGCGCGTGGACGAGCTGCGCGTACCGCCGGGCGACTCGGTCTTCGTGGAGCCGCTGATCGACTACGTCGGGCACACCGGCAACGGTGTCGCGCTCGGCTGGCACGCGCTCGGACTGCGCACCAAGTTCATCGACTTCCTCGGCGACGACCCGCAGGGCCGCATGGTGCTGGAGCACTACGCCCGCCAAGGCCTCGACTTCAGCCATCTGATCTCGCCGCACGGCACCCCGCGCTCGGCGAACCTCGTGGACCCGCAGGGCCGCCGCTTCTCCTTCTACGACGGCCGCCACCCCGCCGACCTCAGGCTGCCCCGCGACTTCTACCTGCCCTTCCTGGAGCGGTCGGCCCACGTCCACCTGTCGATCATCGGCCACAACCAGGACATGTACGAGGACGTCCACCGGCTCGGCGTGACCAGCTCCACCGATCTGCACGACTGGGACGGGCACAATCCGCACCACCGTCACTACGCCCTCAACTCCGACTACGTCTTCCTGAGCGCGGCGGCGATCCACGACCGGCTGGAGAGCGTGCTGCGGACGATCGTCGACGAGGGCCGGGCCCGGTTCGTGGTCGCGACCGACGGCGCCGACGGCTGCCATGTGCTGGAGCGCGGCGCCACGCGGGTCCGTCACTTCCCCGCGGTGCGGCCCGAGCGGCCGGTGGTGGACAGCAACGGCGCCGGGGACGCCTTCGTCACCGCGTTCCTGCACTCCTGGTTCGAGGGCCGCCCACTGGAGGAGTGCGTGCTGAGCGGTTCGGTGGCCGGCGCCTTCGCGTGCGGGAGCGTCGGCACCCACACCGAGTTCATCGACCTGCCGGGGCTGCGCGCGGCCGGCGCGCGCGCCGCGGCGAACCGGTGAGGGAGCAGGCCGTGCACGTCATCCATTTCGCCTTCGAGTGCGGCGGGTTCGACAACCGCTTGATGCGCGGCGGGCTGTCCCCGCTGGTGTGGAACCTGTCGCGGGAGTACGCGGCACGCGGTCACCGCGTCTCGCTGGTCACCCCCGCCCACGGGCTCCTGGAAGAGCTGCGGCGGGACCATCCGGTCGAGGACCTCCCCTACGTCCACGAGCACCGCGTGCCGCTGGTGCCGGATCCCAAGGTGTGGCCGGACCACCCGGCGGAGACCGGCCTGGACCTCACCACCCGGGCGCACCGGCTGCGCAGGGACGGCGTGGACGTGTACTTCCTCTCCGACGCCTGCCTGGACCTGCTCCCCGACCGGCTGTATCCGCCGCCCGGCACCGAGGGCAAGGACCTCGCGTACTTCAAGCCGCTGGTCTTCCAGGTCGCGGGCGCCCACTTCATCCGGCGGTACCTGGGGGGCGGTGAGGCCGTGGTCCACGGCTTCGAGCCGTACTACCACTATCTGCTGCCGACGCTGTTCGCGGGCGATCCGGCCCTGCGGACGGTGAGCACGGTCGCGGCCAACGCGCCCGTCGCCCAGGCGGTGTACCGCCCGCAGGTGGAACGGCTGCTGGACGTGTTCGGCGTCGACGCGGACCTGGACGCGTTCGCGGCGCCGCTGCCCGCCGAGGACAGCCCGGAGGCGATCATGGCGCGGGTGCTGGCCGGCACCCGGATGCACGTCGAGGCCGGCCCGGACCACATCGCGATCCTGCCGATGATCCTGGCCCACGCCGATCTGGTCGACTTCGTCTCGCCGGGCCAGCGCGACCACTACAGCACCTTCCGGGACACGCCGTTCGAGTCGCTGTTCCGTGCCCTGCCGGTGTCCCGGACGCTGCGCGAGCGGGCGCCGAAGCTCTTCACGGGGGGCTGCGGGATTTCCGACGGCTGGCTGGCACGGGATCCGGGCGCGGTGGACCGTGAGGCGGTCCTGCGGGGCCTGGGTCTCGACGCCTCGCTGCCGGTCTTCTACCACGCCGCCCGCTACGCGGTGCACCACAAGGGGCAGCTGGAGCTGGTCCGGGCCGTCGAGGAGGTCCTGGCCGGCGGCACCGAAGCCGCGTTCGTGCTGCGTTTCGCGACCAACGGCGGCGGAGGGACGGCACCGGCCGCCAACGCCTACTTCCAGAGTGTCGCCGACCGGTTCCCGGGCCGTGTGCACCTGGACTGGCGCCTGGCCGACGAGGACACCCTGTTCGAGCAGGCCGCGTGTGCCGACTTCTGTGTGTTCCCCTCCAAGTTCGAGCTCGACGGCTTCCTCATCGCCCAGGCCGAGGCGATGGCGTGCGGCGCGGTGCCGATCGCGACCGCGCAGAGCGTCACCGCGCACTTCGGGCACGCGCTGCCGGTGGACGACCC
>NZ_JACBWZ010000853.1 GCF_013870595.1 Streptomyces sp. WELS2
GAGCGGGCGCTTCGCTGGGTCCGGGACGCGTGCGCCGCGCTGGCGCCGTGGAGCACCGGTGCCGTGTGCCTGAACCTGATCGGCGACGAGGGCCCGGAGCGGGTCCGGGCCGGACTGGGCGCCGGGAACATCCTGCGGCTGGAGAAGGTGAAGCGGCGCTACGACCCCGACAACGTCTTCCGCTGCAACCACAACATCCGTCCCGTGTGAGGCCCCCGGCCCGGCCCGGAGCGCTCGTGGCGGGCGGCGCGGGAGGTGCTCGCCCAGGCGCCGGCGGGGGCTTGCTCCGTCTCGTCGTCCCTGCGCTCGGCCGCGTCCTCCAGGACGATCCGCCCGATGACCTCGTAGCGTTCCGGCCGGCGGACCCTCAGGTACAGGCCGAGCCCGAGGCTGCCGAAGAAGACCAGCCCGACGATCCAAGATAGCGGGCCGCGCACTGGTGGAAGGCCGTGCCGCAGGCGAACGAGCCGGTGAGCAGCGGCCATTGGAAGGCGTCCACCGCCCAGGCGCCGATGAAGCCGCGCGCCGGGTCGGAGAACAGATCGAGGGGGCTGGAGCCGGCGGAGACCCGTACCGCTCTCGGTCGTTCCCGCCCCTCATCTGGTGCTCGCGCAACGGAATCCGAAGGTCAAACGGCGGTTCCTGTACGGTCGCGACAGTGTGCCGGGGCAGTGACGTGCGCCACGACAGGCAGGCGGCCGGGTGATTCCGCGCCGGGGGCGACGCAGTGTCGCTCGCGCGGGCCCGGTGACCGCCGCCGTAACCGGCCGGGGATGTCACCGGAACGTCCGCGCAGGTAGCGTCCGCTGCATGGACAGCCGTACGGACCACCGACTCGACACCCAGGGCGCCGGCATCACCGTGCAGCGGGCGCTGGAGCTGCCCGGACTGCGCAGCGGGCTGCCGGAGATCCTGGCGGGCGCCGACCGGCTGGGCCGCACCGTGCGCTGGGTGCACGCGGGCGAGGTCCCGAACATCGCTTCCCTGCTCAAGGGCGGCGAGCTGCTGCTCACCACGGGCTACGGCCTGGGCACCCGGCCGGCCGAGCAGCGGGCGTTCGTACGGACCCTGGCCGAGCGGGGCATCGCCGCCCTGGTGGTGGAGCTGGGCCCGCGCTTCGGCCGGCTGCCGGCGGCGCTGGTGGACACGGCCCGGGCGGCCGGACTGCCGCTGGTCCAGCTGCACCGCGAGGTGCCGTTCGTGACGGTGACCGAGGAGATCCACACCGAGATCGTCAACGGGCACTACGCGCTGCTCCAGCGCGCCGAGGAGGTGCACCGGCGCTGCACCGAGGCGCTGCTGGGCGGCGGCGGGGTGCCGCAGGTGCTGTGCATCCTGGCCGACTTCAGCGGCAACCCGGTGTTCCTGGAGACGGCGGACGGCCGGCTGCTGTACGCCGCCGGGGCCGGGCCGGAGGGCGCCGACCCGCTCCAGGTGTGGGAGGGGCTGCGCGGCCCGCACAAGGAGGTCCCGCCGCCGTCCGGCACGGTGCTGGTGGACGTGCCCGGCGGCGGTCCCGGCACGGCGGGCTCGGTGCGCGCCCGGCTCGTCCTGCTGCCGGTGCGCGCGACGCCGGCCCCGGTGCACCGGATCGCCGCCGAGCGGGCCGCGGGCATCCTGGCCGTGGTGCTGATGCAGGCCCGGCAGGAGGAGGAGCTGGCGGCGCGCGGGCGCGGGGACTTCCTCACCGATCTCGCCGAGGGCCGGATCGCGGCGGAGGACGCCCCGGCGCAGGCCCGGGTGCTCGGCTTCAAGCCGGGCGAGAGCCCGCTGCTGCCGGTGGTGATGCGGATCGGGGACACCCTCTCGCCCGGTGGCGGCTGGGCGGTGCTGGCCAGGGCGGTCTCCGAGGAACTGGCCGCGGTGGGGGTGCCGGTGCTGCTGGGCGTGCGGCCGGTGGAGGGCCGGGTCCTGGTGCTGCTGGGGCTGCGCTCGGAGTCGGAGCGCACGGCGGTCGCGGACCGGGTCGCGGCGGCGCTGCGGGCCGGGGTGGAGCGGGCCGGGATGCGGCGGCCGGGCTCGCCGCCGCCGGTGGTGGTGGTCGGGGTGGCCGGCGGCTGGGCGGCGGCCTCGGCGGGGCTGCGGCACGCGGCGGAGACGGCGACGGCGGCCCAGGGCCTGACCGACCTGCCGTGGTACGACGCCCGGCGGCTGGACATCGACCTGCTGCTGTGGCGGCTGCGCGACCACCCCGACCTGGCGTCCTTCGTGGACCGGGCGATCGGCCCGCTGCGCGAGCACGACCGGCGCTCCAGGCCGCCGCTGCTGCCGACACTGGAGACCTATCTCGCGCACGCGGGCCGCAAGGCGGAGACGGCCCGCGAGCTGCACCTCAACCGTCAGACGCTGTACAACCGCCTGGCCCGCATCGGCGAGTTGCTGGGCACCGACCTGGACGACCCGCAGACGGTCCTGGCGCTGAGCCTGGCCCTGCGGGCCCGCCGGCACGTGCCGTAGGGCCTTCCGGCACACCTAGACCAGCGGTCTGGGCCGGGTCAGTTCGTCGTAGACGCTGAGGACCTGCGCGACGGTCTCGTCCTCGGTCGG
>NZ_JACBWZ010000854.1 GCF_013870595.1 Streptomyces sp. WELS2
CTGTCCATGGCCGCCACCGCGTTCGGCGCGGTCGGCGCCGCGAAGCAGATCAAGAAACCACACCGGGACGGCGCGAGCTGAGCCCTGTCATGGGCCGGGCTCGTCGCCACGGTCGTACCGGGAGCGCGGCGGTCCGCGGGAGGTCCGAAAGGCTTGGCGGGCCGGGCCGAAGGCTTGGCGGGCCGGGCCGAAGCGGGGCCTCTGCACGGGGTGCACCGGAAGCAGGGCCTCTCCACGAGGTAGAGGGGCCCGGCGGCCGGTTGCGGTCGTTCTCGTGTTCCCAGGCGGGCTGCCGGTGAGGGGCTGCCGCTTTGCTGCCCCGGGCGGGCTGCCTGCCGATCGCGGGCCCGGCGGCTCCTCGGCGCCCGCATCGTGCACGCGCACCCGTACCGGCGGGCGGGTCGCCACGACACGACGGAGCTGCCGCCGGCGCCGGCTTCGCAGCAGCGGCAGCCGGGCCCGAGGCCGAGTGCCTCCAAGTGCCGGAAGACCGTGGGGACGAAGAAGGTGGCGAAGGCGTTGAAGCGCCGGCACGCCTCGTTCTGCCGGTTGCCCAGGAGGTACCCGTCGGATGGCGTCATGGCCCCGGTCATCCATCCCGGTCGGCCCGGATTCCCGGTTCGGCCGCCCTTTGTCCACAGGCGGGAACAAAGCGGAACTCCCTGTTCCCACAGGCTTCCACGCACTTTGCCCAGGACTGGCAGACTTGCGGGGCAAGGCGCGGAAGCGTCGCACTCGGAGATCCACGCGAGGAGATCCAGATGTCCATGGCAGGCAATCTGCGGAAGGTCACGGGGCTGGGCGGCGTCGGCGGCCTGCGCAAGGTGGCACGGCTGGCCAGGCGTCGGCCGCGCGTGGACCTGAGCCATCCCGCCAGATCGCCTCTGGGCTCCTCGGTGGTGAACTGCGTGACATATCAGGACGGCGTGCGCGTCCCTGGGGGCGCCGACCTGGTGGATGCCGTGCGGCTGGTGCGCAAGACCGGCGAGGGCTTCGTCTGGCTCGGGTTGCACGAGCCGACGGAGCGTGAGTTCGTCGGCGTCGCCGAGCTGTTCGACCTGCACCCGCTGGCGGTGGAGGACGCGGTCGAGGCCCATCAGCGGCCGAAGCTCGAGCACTACGGGGACACGCTCTTCGCGGTGTTCAAGACCGTCTGCTACGTGGAGCACGAACGGCTGACGGCGACCAGCGAGGTGGTGGACACCGGCGAGATCATGGTGTTCGTCGGCGAGGACTTCGTGATCACGGTGCGGCACGGACGCCATGGCTCGCTCGGCCCGCTGCGCGAGGAACTGGAAACGGACCCGCGGCAGCTCGCCAAAGGGCCGGCCGCGGTGCTGCACGCGATCGCCGACCAGGTGGTCGACGACTATCTGAACGTCACGGACGCGGTGCAGGGCGACATCGACCAGGTGGAGACGGAGGTGTTCTCGGAGAACGGCGCGCGGCTCGACCCCGGCCGCATCTACCAGATGAAGCGTGAACTGCTGGAGTTGAAACGGGCGGTGGTGCCGCTGGGCCGCCCGGTGGAGGACCTGGCGACCCGGCCCATCCGGGTCGTCGACCCGGAGATACAGGCGTACTTCCGGGATGTGCTCGACCATCTGATCCGGGCCAAGGAGCAGATCGCCGCGTTCGACGAGCTGCTCAACTCCATTCTGCAGGCGCATCTGGCGCAGGTGACCGTCGCGCAGAACGAGGACATGCGGAGGATCACGGCGTGGGCCGCGGTGATCGCCGTGCCGACGATGGTGTGCGGGGTGTACGGCATGAACTTCGATCACATGCCGGAGCTGCACTGGCGGTTCGGCTATCCGCTGGTCATGGTCGTGATGGCGGCGGCGTGTCTGGCGCTGTACCGGGGCTTCCGGCGCAACGGCTGGCTCTGAGCGGCGGGCATGCCGGAGTCACCCGGCTTCGGTACGACCGCGAGTTCGGCCCCGGGTACGGCCCCGGTACGACCGGTGCGGCTCCGGTACGACCGAGGGGTACGGCTCCGGGAGGCCGGATGCCACGGCAGCCCGGCCACCCCGGAGGCCTGCGCGCCCGGCCTGCGCGCCCGTCGGGTCAGCCGCTCCAGGCGGGGTGGCGCGGGTCGTCGGCGCGGACCAGGACGTCCGCCGTGCCGGCCGGGTCGGCTTCGGCCTCGTAGCGCTCGAAGGCGGGGAGGGTCCAGTGGTCGGCCTCGGGGGTGCGGCGGCGCAGAGCGCCCGGGGAAAGGAGGAGATGCACGGTCAGGTCGAAGGGGAACCAGTGACGCAACAGGAGAGGACCGTGGAGCAGGAGGATGCCACCGGGCGGGAGTTGGGCGTAGGGACTGCGGGTGGCCCGGTCCGTGACCGGGTCCCATAGGTCGGGCAGGACCCGCCCGGTGCCTCCGGGGTCGAGCGGGCCGAACACCTCCCGCCACAGGGCGCCCGTGTCGAACCACCCGCTGTAGTACGACTCCGCGTCGCGCCGACCGTGCTCCAGGCGCAGCGAGGCCGGGCGCAGGAAGCCCTCCGTGCCGATGACGAGGGAGGGACGGCCGCGTACGCGCAGTGCCTC
>NZ_JACBWZ010000855.1 GCF_013870595.1 Streptomyces sp. WELS2
GCGTCGGCGGGGCATCAGACCTCCGTCCGCAGCAGCCGCAGATAGACCGCGGAGAACAGGGAGCCGACCAGCAGCAGGAGCAGCGCGACCGCCGTGCCGTACCCGATCATGCTGTTCTGGAAGGCCTGTTCGTACATGAACAGCGGCAGGGTCTGGCTGCGGTCGCCGGGGCCGCCCCGGGTCATCACCCAGATCAGCCCGAAGACCGAGAGCGTCTGGAGGGTGTTGAGCATCAGGTTGGTGCCGATGGAGCGGCGGATCATCGGCAGCGTGATGTGCCACAGCCGCCGCCATCCGCCGGCCCCGTCCACCTCGGCGGCCTCGGTGATCTCGGCGGGTATCTCGTCCAGCGCGGCGGAGTACACCAGCATCGAGAACGCCGTCCCGCGCCAGACGTTGGCGAAGGACACGGCGAGGATGGGCAGCGTGAACAGCCAGTTCTGCCGGGGCAGACCCAGCCAGTCCAGGACGGCGTTCAGCGTGCCCTCGCGGCGGAAGAACGCGTACAGCAGGAACCCGGCCACCACCTCCGGCAGCACCCACGCGGTGATCACCACCCCGCCGGTGAGGGTGCGTACGGGTTTCGAGGCGCGCTTCATCAGCGCGGCCAGCGCGAGCCCGAGGGTGTTCTGCCCGACGAGCGAGGACAGCACCGTGAACACCAGGGTCAGCCGGACGGCGTTGAGGAACGCGTCGTCCCTGAAGGCCCGGCGGAAGTTGGCGAGGCCGGTGAAGGAGGAGTGGGCCTGACCGGTCAGCTGGAGGTCGGTGAAGGCGATCCAGACGCAGTAGGCGATCGGCCCGGCGAGGAAGAGCAGCAGCAGGACCAGCGCGGGAAGGAGCGGGAGGGCCCGGACGGCCGGGTGCCCGCGCCTCACTTGCGGACCACTCGGCCGCCGGTGACGTCCTCGACCGTGGCGTCGTAGCCCTTCGCCGCCTCCGCCACGGACAGGTCACCGGTCGTGACGCCCTCCATGGCCTCCTGGATGGCGGTGGACACCCTCGGGTACGCCGGGTACGCGGGACGGTAGTGCGTGTGGGCCACCAGGCCGGTGAAGAACGGCAGGCCGGGCCGGGCGCCGGTGTAGGCGGGGTCGGCGGCGACGTCCTGGCGTACGGCGATGCCGGAGTTGGCGATGTACCACTTGCGGGCGTTGTCCTTCGTCTGGAGCGTCTTGACGAAGTCGAAGGCGAGGCCGGGGTTGGCCGCCTTCGCCGGGACGGCCCAGGTCCAGCCGCCGGACATGCTCACCTTGCCGGGCGCCTGGCCGTGCTGGGTGGGCATGGCGGCGAGCCCCAGCCGCCGGGACCAGTCGGGCCACACGTGCCCGGAACCCGGCAGCCAGTCCTGCGGCAGCCAGGAGCCGTCGAGGGCGATGCCGAGCTTGCCCTCGGGGAGCAGTTCGCCGTTGACGGTGGTGTTGAAGTTCGGGTCGAGGGCGTCGGAGACGTCGGGGCCGAGCTTCTCCCGGTAGACGGTCTCCACGAACGCCAGGGCGTCCCTGAAACCCCGCGACCCGACGACCCACTTGCCGGCGGTGTCGTCGTACAGCGGGTCGGATGAGCCGTCGCCCGTGCCGTACAGGAGCATCTCGAAGCCCTGCATCGTGGCCCGCTCGCCCGCCGGTTTGCCGGTGTAGACGTTGAGCGGGACGACGCCGGGGACCTTCCGCTTGATGGTGCGGGCGGCGGCCAGGACGTCCGCCCAGTTCCGCGGCTGCCAGTCGGGCGGCAGGCCCGCCTTCGCGAAGACCCGCCTGTCGTACCAGAGTCCGCGGGTGTCCGTGCCGTCCGGCACCCCGTACGTCTTGCCGTCCCGGCCCTTCGCCGCCGCCTTCGCGCTGCCGATGAACTGCTTCCAGTCCGGCCACTTGGCCAGATAGGCGTCGAGTGGCCTCAAGTACCCGCTGGTGATGTCGGAGTTGATGAGGAAGGTGTCCTCGTAGACCAGGTCCGGGGCGGTGCGCGGGGAGCGCAGCATCTGCTGGAGCTTGGTGTAGTACTCCGCGTCCGGCGCCTTGATCGGCACGAACTCCACCTTCTTGCCGGGGTGTTCGCGCTCGAACTGCTCCTTGACGCCGGCCAGGTAGGTGTCCGCCACCTTGACGGAGTTGTCGGTGGACTGCTTGTACGACACCTTGACCGTGTCCGGGTCACGGCCGGAGCCGCTGCCGCAGGCGGCGAGCGCGGTGACGGAGAGGGCGGCGGTGAGGAGGGCGGAGAGGGCGGCGGTGGGGCGCACGGGCATGACCTCCTGAGCGCACGTGGGGGTGGCGCGGAGATGGCTGCCGTGTGAAGGTAAGAGCGCTGGTCCGGTCAGGTCAATGCGTCTGCGGGGTGATAGCGCTCCGGCGCGCCGGAGCCGGGTCCGGCGGGCGATCCGCGCGGGCGTGGTACCGCGTCCTACCGGTCCTCGGGCCGTATGACGACCTGCTTGCCGACGACGGGTCCGTGGAAGGTGCCGTACCGGAAGTCGGAGTAGTCCCGGACGACGCCGGGGCCGCCCCCGCCCGGCCCCCGACTCCCGCCCGG
>NZ_JACBWZ010000856.1 GCF_013870595.1 Streptomyces sp. WELS2
CGGATCCGTTGCGGCCCGGCGCGGGCCGAGCAGAGGCGTGGAAGGGGGCACCGCGGGGCTTCCTGTTTCTCGGGCTGCCATCGACCGATCACGCACAGCAAACCCCCCGCCAAGGGTCGCGTCAAGCGGAACGAGACTGTTCTTTCCTTCAACTTCCCTGCGCACAAGGGAACTTGAGCCCTCGCGGCGCAGGTGGGGCCCGTCGCGGACGTGAACGCGGGGACATTCCTGTGGCGTATGCCATGCCCGCCCGCCCCGCCGTACCGGGCCGTGCGCCCCGGGATCCGTACGGATGTCCCGGGATCCTCGGTACGGATGTGGCGCACGCCATGGCGCGCCGCGCCCGGGTTGCGGACCATGGCGTGCAACCGCCCGGTTCCGGGTACTTCCGGGGCATTGCCGTTCCGGTAGCGCTACAGTCGGCCACTACACGCCCGTGGTCCGGCCGGATGATCGAGGTACACAGCGTGTCCGTTCTGGTTCTGCTTCTCGCCGTGAGCGCGGCCTGCTGCCTCGGCTTCGGATTCGTCCTCCAGCAGAACGCGGCGCAGAACGCGCCGCTCAGCGACTTCCTCTCCTTCCGGCTGCTGCTCGACCTGATGCGGATCCCGCGCTGGCTGGGGGGCCTCGCGCTGATGGTGGCCGGGATGGTGCTGGGCGCCATCGCCCTCGGCAAGGGCGAGATCTCACTGGTGGAGCCACTGCTCGCGACCAACCTGCTGTTCGCGCTCGCCCTCTCCCGGCACCAGACCAGACAGCCGCTCGGCCGCCAGGGCTGGGCCGGGCTGCTGCTGCTCGCGGGCGGGGTGAGCGCGTTCATCATGGCGGGCGAGCCGCGCGCGGGCACGGCCGTCACCGATCCGGTGCGGCACTGGCTGATCATCGGCGCGGTGGTGGGCGCGGCCCTGCTGATGACGACGTACGCCAAGCGCTCCCGGCTGAGCGGCGGCCCGGTGCTGCTCGCGCTGGCGGCCGGGCTGCTGTACGGCGTCCAGGACGCGCTGACCCGGGTGAGCGGCACCCGCTTCTCCGACGGCGGCCTCACCGGACTGCTCACCGGCTGGCAGCCGTACGGCGTGGTGGCCTGCGGGATCACCGGACTGGTGCTGGTGCAGAGCGCGTTCGAGACGGCGCCGCTGCGGATGTCGCTGCCCGCGCTGACCGCGGCCGAGCCGCTCGCCGGGATCCTGTGCGGGGTGGGTTTCCTCGGGGACCGGCTGCGCACCGACACCGGGGCGCTGGCGTGGGAGGCGGCCGGGCTCGCGGCCGTGGTGGGGGGCATCGTGCTGCTCGGGCTGCACCCGGCGATGCCGTGCGGCGCGGGCGAGGCGGAGCAGGGCACCGCGGACCTCCAGCGGCGCTGATCCGGCGCCCGGCCCGGACCCGTACGGGCCCTGCCTGGCACGGGCGCCCGGTGCGGGTCCTGCTTGGATGACGGGCATGAATCCTGCTGACGAGATCCTCGACATCGTCGACGAGCACGACCGGGTCGTCGACCGGCGCCCGCGCGGCGAGGCGTACGCCCTCGGCCTGCGCCACCGCTGTGTGTTCGTCCAGGCCCGGGACGCGGCCGGCCGGCTCTTCGTGCACCGGCGCACGGCGACCAAGCTGGTGTACCCCTCCCTGTACGACATGTTCGTCGGCGGTGTCGTCGGCGCGGGCGAGTCCTACGACGACGCGGCGCTGCGCGAGGCCGAGGAGGAGCTGGGCGTGAGCGGACTGCCGCGGCCCGCCTTCCTGTTCAGGTTCCTCTACGACGACGGCGCCGGGAACAGCTGGTGGTCGGCGGTGTACGAGGTGCGCTGCGACCTGCCCGTACATCCGCAGGCCGAGGAGGTGCAGTGGCACGCCTTCCTGCCCGAGGAGGAGGTCGAGCGGCGGCTCGGCACCTGGGAGTGGGTGCCGGACGGGCTGGCGGCCTACGAGCGGCTGCGGGCGTTCCGGGCGGGTGGGTGACCGCCCGGTAGGGTCGGCCGGGTGAGCGAATTCGTGCGGAACATCCGGCTGTGGTTCGCGCCGGAACGGGTGCGGGAGGAGGGCGGCACGCCCGACTACCGGTTCTCGCTGGCGAACGAGCGCACCTTCCTCGCCTGGCTGCGCACCGCGCTGGCGCTGATCGGCGGCGGGTTCGCGGTGGACCAGTTCCTGCCCGATCTGCGCTGGGCCTGGCGGGTCGGGCTGGCGCTCGCGCTGCTCGGGGCCGGGGTGCTGTGCTCCCTGCGGGCGGTGAACCACTGGGTGCGCTGCGAACGGGCGATGCGGCGCGGCGAGGATCTGCCCGCCTCCCGGTTCCCGGTGCTGCTGAGCCTGGTCGTGGCGGTGGTGGCGGTCGCGATGGTCGTGGTCGTGCTGGTGGGGTGGGAGGGGTGAGGACCGGGGCGGGAGGCGCGGACCGGGACCCCGGCCTCCAGCCCGAGCGCACCCGGCTGGCCTGGCGGCGTACGACGCTGTCGGCCGCCGTGGTCACCGTGCTGGCCCTGAAGGCCGCGCTGCACGGGGGGCCGTCGGCGGCCGGTGTCCTCGCGGGCGC
>NZ_JACBWZ010000857.1 GCF_013870595.1 Streptomyces sp. WELS2
AGGCCGGTCAGCGAGTCGTGGGAGGCGCGGTGCGCGAGCTGGAGCTCGCGCCGCTTGCGCTCCTCTATGTCCTCCACATGGGTGAGCAGGAAGCGCGGCCCGTCGGCGGCGTCCGCGACCACGCTGTTGCGCAGCGACACCCACACGTAGCTGCCGTCGCGGCGGCCCAGCCGGAGTTCGGCGCGCCCGCCCTCGGCGGAGGTGCGCAGCAGGGTGCCGATGTCCTCGGGGTGGACGAGGTCGGCGAAGGAGTAGCGGCGCATCGCGGAGGCGGGGCGGCCGAGCAGCCGGCACAGCGCGTCGTTGGTGCGCAGGATGCGGCCGTGCTGGTCGCCGCCCATCTCGGCGATGGCCATGCCGGAGGGGGCGTATTCGAACGCCTGCCGGAAGGATTCCTCGCTGGCGCGCAGGGCCTGCTGTTCGCGCTCCAGCCGGATCAGGGCGCGCTGCATGTTGGAGCGCAGGCGGGCGTTGCTGATCGCGATGGCGGCCTGGAAGGCGTACATCTGGAGGGCCTCGCGGCCCCAGGCGCCGGGACGGCGGCCGTTGCGCGGCCGGTCGACGGATATGACGCCGAGCAGTTCACCGGAGGAGCCGCCCTGCGCGCCGGGGGTGTACATGGGCGCGAAGAGCCGGTCGGAGGGGTGCCACTCGTCCTCGAAGCGCGGCTCGGGGCCGTCGGTGAACCACTGGGGGACGTCGTCGTCGTCCAGGACCCAGCCCTCGGTGTGCGGTATGAAGATCAGGTCGCCCCAGTGTTCGCCCATGTTCAGGCGCCGCTCCCAGGACTCGCGGGAGCCGACCCGGCCGGTGATCAGGGCCTCGGCGGCGGGGTTGCCGGAGAAGGCGGCGACCACCAGGTCGCCGTCGGGGCGGACGAGGTTGACGGCCGCCATCTCGTAGCCCAGGGCGTTGACGGCGCCGTCGGCGACGGTCTGCAGTGTGTCCGCCAGGCTGCGTGCCGTGTTGATGTCGGCCATGACCTGGTGCAGCTGTCGCAGGGACGCAAGACGGACATACGGCTCCGACTCGGTCTCCATGCTCGCCCTCCCCCCGAGACCTCGCAGCGAATCAAGGGTTGCCTTCGGCGCTTCTCCCGCGTTGTCAGCGGTGGCTCTTTGTCATGCTGTGCGCGTTGTCCTTGCGGCTCCCCGCCACTGAATCACAGCGCGCTGCCCACTCGGTACACAGGGTCAACAATTCCCGCCTCTTGTGACTCAAGTCACAAGGAAACGTGAACAATTGCGTGCGGTTTCTGCGTTTGCCCCGTGCGACTCCTGAAGACACACCGTGCGCGCTCGTTCACATGATGCACGTGACGAACGCGCCGCTGGTCCTCGCGACCTAGGACCCGGCTCGGGCCAGGGCCCGATGCCCGCCGCACCGGGCGAAGACTAGCGTTTCCGGCGTGCTGAAGACTCCCTCCCCCACCACCCCCCTGCCTTCCGGGCATGCTGAGGGGGTGAGCAACGACGAGTTCCGGGCCGCGATGTCCCGGCTGGCCGCGGGCGTGGTCCTGGTCACCGCGCAGGAACCGCCGCTGGACCCGGACGACCCCCAGGCGCCGGGGGTGGAGGACGTCGGCATGACCGCCACCGCGTTCCTGTCGGTCTCCCTCGACCCGCCGCTGGTCCTGGTCAGCCTGCGCGAGGGCGCCCGCATGGACGACCTGCTCGCCGAACAGCCGCTGTGGGCGGTGTCGGTCCTCGCCGAGAGCCAGCGGCACATCGCGGGCCGCTTCGCCATGAAGGGCCGGATCAGCGACCGTCTGCTCTTCGAGGACATCCCCTACAGCCGTGGCGAGGTCACCGGCGCACCGCTGGTCGGGGGCGCGCTGGCCACCCTGGAGTGCCGTACCGAGCAGCGGGTGGCCGCCGGGGACCACACCCTGGTCGTCGGCCGGGTCCTCACCGCGCGCGTGCCCAGTGCCGAGGGCGGCCCGCTGCTGTACTTCCGCGGCCGCTACCGCCAGTTGGGCTGAGCCGGGAAATTCCGTGGCGACGGCGGGACCGGCGTGCCTACGGTGCGCCGATGACACCTCGCCTGGAAGTGGTGACCCCACGGAACTTCGAGACCGCCGTCGCCCTGCGCGTCCGCCCCGACCAGGAGCACGCCGTCGCGCCGGTGGTGCGCTCGCTCGCCGAGGCGTACGTCCACCCGGACGGCGTCGCCTGGCCCCGGCTGATCACCGACGACGGCCGGGCGGTCGGCTTCGTGATGGCGTACTTCGGCATCGACTGGCACGGCGACGGCAGTCTGTACCGCTCCGGGCTGTGGCGGCTGAACATCGCGGCCGGTGAACAGGGCCGGGGCTACGGCCGGTTCGCGGTGGACGCGGTGGCCGCCGAGATCCGCCGCCGCGGCGGCACCCACCTGTACGCCGACTGGCACCCCGGCCCCGACGGCCCCGGCGCCTTCTACACCCGCCTGGGCTTCCGCCCGACCGGGGAGACCGACGGGGACCAGGTGGTGGGGGTGCTGGAGCTGTGAACCGGGGGCCGGAACTCCCCCGGGGGTCCGGCTCGGC
>NZ_JACBWZ010000858.1 GCF_013870595.1 Streptomyces sp. WELS2
CGGACGGCGCGGTCAGCTCAGCTGGGGCAGTACCTCCGCGCCGAGCCGCCGCAGGTTCTCCTCGGTGGCCGCGAGCTGGCCGGAGCCCTCGACCATGAGGGCGAAGCGGGAGATCCCGGTGCGCTCCGAGGTGGCCGCGAGCCGGTCGGCGGCGAGCCGCGGGGGGCCCACCGGATGCAGCCCGCAGAGCAGTTCGGTGTAGGCGTGCGGGTCGCGCATCACACGCTGTCGTCCGTCCACCGTCATATGGGCCGAGAGTCCCTGCCGCAGCCAGCCCGGCATCGCCTTCAGCAGGGTTTCGGCCGCGTCGCTGCGCCGGTCGGCGAGCTGGCAGACGCCGGCCGAGACATGGGCGGCGCCCGCGATCTCCTCGGCCGGCCGGCCCGCCGCGCGGGCGCAGTCCCGCCACAGGGCGACCATCTCGGCCTTCTCCTCGTCCCCGACGTGCATGCCGAGCAGCATCGGCAGCCCGCGCTCGGCGGCCAGCCGCACGCTCGCCGGCGAGGTGCAGGCCAGCACGACCTCGGGGCCGGGGGTGTCGGTCAGGGCGTCCGACGGGCGGGGTACGACCGGCACCTCGCGGAAGGAGTACCGCTCGCCGCCGGCCGCCACCGCCGGTTCGCGCAGCCAGCGCAGCAGCAGATCGAGCGACTCCGGGAACCCGTGTTCGTACGCCCTCAGGCCCGCGCCGAACACCTCCAGATCCACCCAGGGGCCGCCGCGCCCCACGCCCAGCGTGAACCGTCCGCCGCTGGTGACGTGGAGCAGCGCGGCCTGCTCGCCGAGGGCGACCGGGTGCGCGGTGGGCAGGACGCTGACCGCCGTGCCGACCCGGATCCGCCGGGTGCGGCCCAGCAGCAGCGCGGCCAGGGTGACCGCCGAGGGGCATGTGCCGTAGGGCACGAAGTGGTGCTCGGCCAGCCACACGGTGTCCAGCCCGGCCTGCTCGGCGACCTCCGCCGAGCGGACCGCCCGGTGCAGCGCCTCTCCCGGACCCTGGCCGGGGAACTGGGCGGCCAGCACAAAAGTTCCTACGCGCATCGCTTTTCCTGCTTCCTTGGCTCCGACCCGGAGCTCCCCCACCCGGCATAACCGTCTGACACGTGCCAAGGACACGGTCCCGCAGGGAGATTTGCCGATTGTCTGCAGAATAGGTCGCCCAGGAGGGGGACTTGTGGGGGTTGGTTCCGTACCCGTACCCCGCTCGGCGCCGCGTAGGCTGGATGCAGCCCCTGCTTCCTGTATAGCCCCCGAGAGGTGTCCCGTGTCCCCGCGTCGCAACCGACCGAAGGCAGCCGGAACGTCGGGCCGGAGCGCCGAGGACGACCGCGCCGGCCGGTACGGCGGCTGGCAGTCCACCGAGAGCTGGCAGGGCGAGGACTGGAGCGTGCGGCACGTCGCGGGGGCCGGCGCGCAGGGCAAGACCTACCGCTGCCCGGGCTGCGACCAGCTGATCCCCTCCGGCGTCCCGCACGTGGTCGCCTGGCCCGAGTACGCGGGCGTCGACGACCGCCGGCACTGGCACAAGGCCTGCTGGAACGCGAAGGACCGCCGCACCACGCGGGTGCAGCGGTCCCGTAACGCGCCGAGGTTCTGAGCCGTACGGCTGTGTGGTGCCGTACGTCTCACACGTCCCGGCTCCGGCTCACACGTCCCGGCTCTGCAGCAGCGCGTACGCGCCCGCGTACACCGCCGCCGTCAGGCCCAGCATGATCCACAGCGGGTCCCAGCCGGACGGGCCGGACTCGGTCAGGGAGTTGGAGTAGAAGACGCCCAGCTGGTTCGGGATCGAGTACTCGAACAGCCAGTCGCGCAGCTTGTGCATCGACTCCGCGACCATGAACATCGCGATCACCAGCGGAGCCAGCACCACGCCGATCATGATGGTGATGGCGCCCGCGGAGTGCCGGATGACCGAGCCGATGAGCAGCGAGAGCAGGCCGAGCAGCGCGATGTAGAGGCTGATGCCGACGGTGGCCTTGAACCACTCCGAGCCGCTCGGGGTGCGGGCGCCGGCGCCCTCCAGCATGGACACCTGGACCATCGCCACGAAGGCGGACGTCACCAGGGTGATCACGAAGGCGACGGTGAAGAACACGATCGACTTGGCGGCGAGCACCCGGGCCCGGCTGGGGCACGCGGTCATCGTCGTGCGGATCATGCCCGTGCCGTACTCCGAGGCCGTGGTCATCACGCCGAGCGTGATGATGCAGATGGAGCCGAGCAGCAGGCCGAAGAAGCCGAGCGCCAGCGGGTTCCCGCCGTCCAGGTCCGAGGAGGTGGAGTTGGCCGAGACCAGCGCGCCGGCGCCGAGACCGATGCCGACGACGAGCAGCACGAACACGCCGAGCGTCCACATCGTGGAGCGCACCGACCTGATCTTCGTCCACTCCGAGGCCAGCGCGTGCCCGAGATGGGTGCGCACGACCGGGATGGGAGAGGTGTAACCGGCGTACGACCCACCAGGCGCCTGCCACTCGGGCGCGGCGGCCGGGGCCTGCGGCATCGGGGGCTGGGGG
>NZ_JACBWZ010000859.1 GCF_013870595.1 Streptomyces sp. WELS2
AGTTTCTCCCGCAGCTGGGCCAGGGTGCGGGCCAGCAGCCGGGAGACGTGCATCTGGGAGATGCCGACCTCCTGCGCGATCTGCGACTGGGTCATGTTCCCGAAGAAGCGCAGCAGCAGGATCCGCTTCTCGCGCGGCGGCAGGTCCTCCAGCAGCGGCTTGAGGGACTCGCGGTACTCCACCCCCTCCAGCGCCTCGTCCTCGGCGCCCAGGGTGTCGGCGACCGCCGGCGACTCGTCGTCCGTGTCGGGGACGTCCAGGGACAGCGTGGAGTACGCGTTCGCCGACTCCAGGCCCTCCAGGACCTCCTCCTCCGAGATGGCCAGCTTCTCGGCGAGCTCGTGGACCGTCGGCGACCGGCCGTGCAGCTGGGACAGCTCGGCCGTCGCGGTGGTCAAGGAGAGCCGCAGCTCCTGGAGCCGGCGCGGCACCCGGACCGCCCAGCCCTTGTCGCGGAAGTGCCGCTTGATCTCGCCCACGACGGTCGGAGTGGCGTACGTGGAGAACTCCACCCCGCGCTCCGGGTCGAACCGGTCGACGGACTTGATCAGACCGATCGTGGCGACCTGGGTGAGGTCGTCCAGCGGCTCGCCGCGGTTGCGGAACCGGCGCGCCAGGTGCTCCACGAGCGGCAGGTGCATGCGGACGAGCTGGTTGCGCAGCTCCGCGTACTGCGGGCTGCCCTCGGGCAGCGAGCGCAGCTCCACGAACATCGCCCGCGCCCCGCTGCGGTCCTGGACGTCGTGCTGTACCGCCTGCGCGGCCTCCGTGCCCGGCGCGTCGTCCTCGGCGTATCGCTCGTGCTCGCTCATCGTCCCGCCCGTAGCCCTTCCCCGAGCCCTGGCCCCCGCGCGGACGTCGGACGCGGCGCCGTCGCCCGCCGTCGGTGGCGTGCCCTGTCCGGCACTGTCACCGCCGACCCGCGCGGAGCCCTCCTCCGGGTGCGGCCTGGCCTGCTCGGGGATGCCGTCGATGCCGTCCGCCATGAGCCGGGAACCGTCCCGGGGGTCCGCCCCGGAGGTCTCGGCGTCACCCGACCAGGAGGCACCCCCGTCCCCGGTCGGCAGCTCCCGTGTGCCGCGCTCTTCGTCCCGCACCGGCCCGTCCCCGTTCCTCAGGCCGGCCCGGGGCCGACACCACGCTGTTTGTAGAGGCTGATCGAGACCGTCTTGTCCTCGTCCACCGCGGAGGAGACCTTGCCCGCGAGGGCCGACAGCACGGTCCAGGCGAAGGTGTCCCGCGAGGGGGCGTGGCCGTCCGTCGTGGGCGCCGACACCGTCACTTCCAGCGAGTCGTCGACAAGACGGAAGACACAGCTGAGCACCGAGCCGGGCACGGCTTGCTGGAGCAGGATCGCGCAGGCCTCGTCCACGGCGATGCGCAGGTCCTCGATCTCGTCCAGGGTGAAGTCCAAGCGAGCCGCCAGACCGGCCGTGGCCGTCCGCAGCACCGACAGGTAGGCACCCGCAGCCGGCAGCCGGACTTCCACGAAGTCCTGGTTCGCCGCGGGCTCGCCTGCGATCTGGGACACCCTCACCTCCATGGTGGTACAAGCTTTACGGGGCCGAGGGTCGCCCCCCGGGGTAACGCGTACGTGGTTCAAGCGGTGACGCTATCGCGCGCCGAACGTTCCTGTCCCCGGGACCCCAACCCCCTGGCGTCACTCACAGTAAAACTCCGGATACGCTCCGTGTCTAGAGGGTGGGCGGGCCCAAATGGGAAGAGCGCGCGCCGGATTGACGTACCCAGACGTCAGACGCTCGAACCGTCGTGCGGAAGCCGCCACTAGCAGTGTCACACGAGAACGTGGTCGGGTGAGAAGTCCCGCTCGCACTGACGTCGGTCAGACGAGCACGTGGTCGACGAAGCACCACCGCCAGTCCTCGCCGGGCTCGAAGGACCGCATCACCGGGTGCCCCGTCCGCGCGTGATGCTCCGTCGCGTGCCGGCCCGGCGAGGAGTCGCAGCAGCCGACGTGACCGCAGGTGAGGCAGAGCCGGAGCTGCACCGGGTGCGTACCGTCCCGCAGGCACTCCGGGCAGGTCGCGGCGAGCGGCTCCGGTTCCGGGTGCGGCAGCGCTTCGGAGTGCGTGCACTGTTTCATGATTGCCAGATTACGACGGGTGTGCGGATGGCCGCGCGGAACAAGAGGGTGGGCGAGGACCTTGGACGTGATGCCCCTGCTGTTGCTGGTGGCGGGCAGTGCGGCGGTGGCCGCGGCGGCCCGGCGCACTCCCGCGCCGGCCCCGCTGCTGCTGGTCGCGGTGGGCCTGGCGGTCTCCTACATCCCCGGCGTGCCGTCGTACACCCTCGACCCGCACGTGGTCCTGCCGCTGCTGCTGCCCCCGCTGCTGTACACCTCGGCGAGCGACAGCTCCTACCTGGACCTGCGCGCGCAACTGCGGCCGGTGGCGCTGCTCTCGGTGGGGTACGTCCTCTTCGCGACCGTCGTCGTCGGCTGGGCCGCCTATGCGATGTCGTCTGTGTCTCATCCGTGCGCAGTCCCGCACGGC
>NZ_JACBWZ010000086.1 GCF_013870595.1 Streptomyces sp. WELS2
AGGATCTTGTCGGCGTACGGGTAGGCGTAGTTCTCGCCGGCGAGGCCCCCGGGTACGCCGTCGAGAACTACGCCTACCCGTACGCCGACAAGATCCTCGCCGAGAAGAACATCGTCCTCAAGCGCGGCGACGGCCACATCACGCTCGCCGACTGCGCGAACGGGACCGGCTACCTCGAGGTCTGGGCACGCAGCAAGGACAAGATCTGCTTCCAGGTCACCGGCAACAGCGGCTGGCTGTCCCTGGAGATCCCCTCCGTCTACGTCATCCGGGGCAACGACTACGCGGCCCAGGTCGACATGACCGTCGGCGCGGAGGAGAAGTCCTTCGACATCCCGAAGAACACCTGGACCCCGGTCGGCGAGAGCGCGGACCCGGAGGGCCGTGAGCACCTCCTCGTGGAGATCAGGACCTCCAAGTAACGGCCCCCACCGCGCCGTTCGCCCGCCGACCACCGAGCCCTCCGGTCCTCGAGACCATGTCCAAGGAAAGCACTTCATGCGACTCACCAGACACGTGCGCCTGTCCGCGCTCGCCGCTGCCCTGATCGCGGGCCCGATAGCGGTGTGCGCCGCACCCGCGTCCGCCGTCACCGGCACGCCCGTCACCGACGCCAGTTTCGGTTACACCGCGCAAGTCGTCGTCGGCGACCACGACCGCGGCTGCTCCGGTGTCCTGGTCGACCCCGAGTGGCTGCTCACCGCGGCCAGTTGCTTCGTCGACGACCCCGCCGCGGGCCTGACGGTCCCCGCGGGCAAGCCCAAGTCCGGGGCCACCGCCACCATCGGCCGCCTGGACCTCGGCGGCTCGGACGGAGCGGTGCGCAGCATCGTCCAGCTGGTCCCGCGCACCGACCGCGACGTGGTGCTGGCCCGCCTGAACCGGCCGGTCACCAACGTCGCTCCCATCGCCCTGTCGGCCACCGCCCCCGCGGCCGGCGAGGAGCTGCAGTTCGCCGGATTCGGCCGCAACAAGACCGAGTGGGCGCCGCTGAAGCTGCACACCGGCGCGCTCACGGTGGACTCGGCCGCCGCCACGACGGCCGCCGTCACCGGCAAGGACGGCGCTGCGGCCTGCATGGGCGACACCGGCGGCCCGGTGGTGCGCGTCTCCGGCGGCACGCCCCAGCTGGTGGCCCTCAACAGCCAGTCCTACCAGGGCGGCTGCTACGGCATGGACCCGGCCGAGACCCGCACCGGTGGCATCGCCGCCCGGGTCGACGGCCTCGCCTCGTGGGTGAACTCCACCGTCGGCGCGCCCCGCATCACCGACTTCAACTGTGACGGCGTCGAGGACACCGCCATCGCCGACCCCAAGGCCACCGTCGGCGGTGACGACGGCGCCGGTGTGGTCCGCATCGTGTACGGCGGCGGCAAGGGCACCGCGGAGATCAACCAGGACCTGGACTGGGTGAGCGGCGGCGCCGAACCCGGCGACTGGTTCGGCGAGAGCCTGGCCACCGTCGACTACAACGAGGACGGCTGCACGGACCTGGTGGTCGGCACCCCCTCCGAGGACCTGGACAAGGCCACCGACGCCGGCATGGCCGACCTGCTGTACGGCGCTCCGGGGGGCCTCGGCACCGGTGCCACGAAGAGCACCCACTTCGAGCAGGGCTACGGCAACGGGTCCCTGAAGGCGAGCGGTCCGGAGACCGGTGACCGTCTGGGCCAGGCCCTCGCGGCCGGCACCACCGCCGCCGGCGAGCCGTTCATCGTGATCGGCGCCCCCGGCGAGTCCATCGGCACGGTCGCCAAGGCGGGCATGGCCTTCTACGTGCACGGTGACACCAACACCGGCATCAGCCAGGACACCACCGGCGTCCCGGGCGCCGTGGAGGCCAACGACGGCTTCGGCGCCGTGCTCGCGGCCGACTCCAACCACCTGGTCATCGGTGCCCCCGACGAGACGATCGGCAGCAAGGCGAACGCCGGCAACCTCGCCGTCTTCTCCCACAAGCTGAACTCGGCGCAGCAGCCCACCCCGCTGTTCGGTCTGGACCAGGACCTGGACACCGTCGGCGGTGCCGCCGAGGCCGGTGACCTCTTCGGCAAGTCGCTGGCGCTGGTCGACTACCGCCCGTCCGGCGCGGCGGCGGCCACCGACTCCATCCTCGCCGTCGGCTCGCCCGGTGAGGACCTGGACATCGACGGCGTCAACAAGGCCGACGCCGGCCTGGTGCTCACCTTCCGCATCACCGCCGCGGGCACCTACAGCCAGCTCAACACGTACTACTCCGGCACCGCGTCCGACGAGATGACCGGCACCTCCGAGGCCGGCGACCACTTCGGGCAGTCCGTGGCCGCCGTCAACACCGCGCCGCGCGCGGTGGGCAGCACGGCGACGATGAAGCTCGCCGTCGGCATCCCGGACGAGGCGATCGGCAGCACCGCCGGCGCCGGCGCCATCACCACGTTCTCGCTGCTCGGTTCCCGCGGTGACAACAACCGCTGGATCGAGGCCGGCACCTCCGGCATCCCGGGCCCGGCGGGCGCGGGCCAGCACCTGGGCATGAGCATCCACTACACCGGCACCAAGCTGTACGTCGGCATGCCCTACGGCCCGTCCACCTACGGCACCGCCTACGGGCTGCCGCTGTCCAACGTGACGGCCGGCGGTACCAACGCGGCCATCACCACGTACCAGCCCGGCAAGGGCGGTCTGCCGGCCGCCGGCGCCCGCTTCGGTTACGTCGTCCGCTAGTCCCGGCGCACGAGCAGCAGACGTACCCCTACAACGGAAGGGCCGGCCCGTGACGGGCCGGCCCTTCTGTCATGCCTGAGGTCGTCAGCGCTCCAGGAACCTGAACAGTTCCTCCCACCGGTCACGGATGACCTTCGGCGAGTAGCGCTGGACGTTCTTGCGGGCGAGTTCGCCCATCCGGTCGCGGAGGTCGGCGTCCTCCATCAGCCGGCCGAGCTTCTGGGCGAGTTCGGGGACGTTCCCGGGACGGGCCAGGAGACCGTCCTCCTCGTCACGGATGATCTCGCGCACGCCCGGCGCACAGTCGAAGGCCGCGCACGGCACCGCGCACGCCATGGCCTCCAGCAGGGCCAGCGGGAAGCCCTCGCCCCGGGAGGACTGGACGAACACCGACGCCCCGCGCAGCGCGCCGGCGACGTCGTCCGTCTGCCCGGCCCACTCCACCCGGTCGTCCAGGCCGAGCCGGGTGCACTGGCTGCGCAGCGCCTCCTCGTCGGGGCCGGAGCCGTAGATCCTCAGGAGCCAGTCGGGGTGCCTGGGCGCCGCTTCCGCCCACACGTCCAGGAGCATGTCGATGCCCTTCTGGTGCCCCAGGCGGCCGATGCTCGCGACGATCTTCTCGGTGCGCTCGGAGGGGATCTCCGGCATCATCGGCAGCGGGTTGGGCATGTAGCCGACGTTGTTCATGCCCCGGCCGATCCACAGGTCGGCGTCCTCGCGGGTCAGCAGCAGCAGGCGGTCGACGTTCTTGTAGTACCGCTCGACGCGCCCGAAGCGGGAGGAGCCGCGCGAGTACTCGTAGGACTCGTGGCTCATGCCGATGACCGGGTGGCCCGCGGTGTCCGCGAGCGCGACCCACTCCATGGCCCACACCTGGGTCACGATGATCATCGCTCCGGGCCGGGCGGCCCGGAAAATGGCCGACAGCCGGTCGGCGGCCGCCCGCATGCCCTCCTCGCGCGCGGCCTCGCGGCGCCGGGCCGGGAGGTTTGCCCGGTCCAGCAGGGTGCGGGCCTGCCAGCGGCCGGGCGGGCGCTCGTCGTAGAGCGTCACCGTGGTGAAGGGCGGGTTGTCGCCCAGGTCCATGGGCACCTCGGGCGGCGCGATGCCGACGATGGTGACCCGGTGGCCCTCCTCGGCGAACAGTTCGGCCATCAGCGCCTGCCAGCGGGCCACTCCGCCGAGTTCGTTGACCTCGTTGGCCACGAAAATGATGTCACGCTGTGTCATCGGGCGTCTCCCCGGTTTCCGAAGAAGCGATCGACGATCTGGGCGGCGGCGTCGCCGCGGTCGTACTCGCCGTACTGGGCCACGAATTCCTTCAGGCGCGCCTCCTGTCCGGAGGCGAGGCCGTCCAGGTCCTCCAGGACGCCGAAGAGGTCCTCCGCCGTGTGGACGACGGGACCGGGGGCCTCCTGCGACAGGTCGAAGTACGTTCCGCGGCTGTTGTCGACGTACTCCTCCCAGTCGTAGGTGAAGAACACCATGGGACGCTGGAGCAGTGCGTAGTCGAACATCACCGAGGAGTAGTCGGTGATGAGCGCGTCCGCGAGCAGCAGGACCGGGGTGATGTCCGGCTCGCCGCTGACGTTGACGACCCGGCCGGCCACGGAGGGCGGCAGCGTGACGTTGTTCAGGTAGTGCGTGCGCACCAGCAGGGTGAAGCGGTCACCGAAGCGGTCGGCGAACTCGTCCACGTCGAACGGGAACTCGAACTTCTTGACCTTGCCGTTCTGCTCCCGGAACGTCGGGGCGTACAGCACCACCGGGCGGTCCAGGCGGATGCCGAGGCGCTCGGCGAGTTCCCGGGCGGCCGGGTCGAGGGTGCCGGCGTCCCGGGCCCTCACGAGCGCGTCGTTGCGCGGGTATCCGGTGCGCAGCAGCCTGTCCTCGGTGATCCGGTAGGCCGGGGCGAGGGTCCGCTCGTCGTGCCGGCCGCGCACCACGAAGTAGTCGAACCGGTCGATCGCCTCCTGGTAGGCGCGCTGCTCGTGCTCCGGCTTGATGCGGTACTTCGGCTCGTCGAAGCCCATCCGCTTCAGGGCGGAGCCGTGCCAGGTCTGGATGTACGTGGTCTCCGGGCGCTTGTTCAGCTTCAGCGGGAAGCCCTGGTTGTCGATCCAGAACTCGGCCTGTGCCAGCGCCCTGAGGTAGGGCCAGGACCAGCGGCGCACGAGTTCGACGTCGTCCGGGAAGCCCGTGGGACGCTCACCGGCGTAGGACCAGATGGCGTGGAAGGGCAGGTTGCGGCGGCGCATCTCCTCGTAGATGGCCCGCGGGCTGTCGCTGTACTGCTTGCCGAGGTGGCTCTCGAAGACGACCGTGCCCTTGCGGATCGGCAGCAGCCGGATCATGCGGTGGTAGGTCTCGATCTTGCGCGGGCCCGAGTGCAGGTCCTTGCGCACCTTGACGACCTTGCGCGCCATCTTCTTGGCCATCGCGGCGGGCGGGCTCTGCAGGTTGCGCCGCACCAGCGTCGTGGTGCGCTGGGCGAGCGTGCCGTGCTGGGTGAGCCGGAAGGCCAGGTGGCCCTTGGCCGAGGCGTGCGGCACGAGGCGGTCGGCCGTCATCCGCCCGAGCCGGGGACGGACCCGGACCACGCCGGCGTCCTCCAGCGCGGTCTGGCCGACGGTGAGCCGGCTGGTGGACTGGACGCCGTCGACGCTCAGGTAGAGGCGTACGTCCCACACCTCGTCGACGATGCCGAGGGGGCGGAACTTCGCCGCCAGCGGCACGGTGGCCTGCCACGCCACCGACTCGCCCTCGTGCTGGACGCTCTGCACCGGGAAGCGGAACTTCTGCAGGCTCCTGCGGCGGGCGCGGAACTCCAGCTCGGCCTTCAGCTCCGCGCCCGGCGGGATGACCCCGAGCGGGTTGACGACGGCGCCGGACACCTTGATGCCGGCGGGGTTCTCCGCGTAGGAGGTCACCTGGTTGCGCAGCCACATGCGCTGGACCGGCCGGGTGTGGTAGCCGAGGTCGGTGACGTCGAGGATCTTGCGGGCCAGCGGGTCGTCGAGGTGCTCCGCGCACCAGTAGACCCGGCCGTCGTGCTCGGCCAGCGGGCTGGAGACCTTGCGCGGGTTGATGAGGGTGTCGATCGCCGGGGTGAGGTTCTTCCAGTCCTCCTGGAGCAGCAGGTAGGCGCAGAGCCGGTGGACCGGGGACAGCTCCTCGTAGGCCTCCGGGGAGAAGCCCTGGATGTAGCCGCGGGCCAGCTCGGCGAACCGGTGGCGGTAGTCGTCGTCCAGGAAGGGCAGGTCGCGCAGGTACAGCACGAGGTCGTGCTTGAGGAACTTGCGGTCCTTGTGGAGCTTCAGCTCGCTCTGGCCCCGCTCCGCGAGGACGCGGTCGATCCGGCGGTGGATCTCCACGCGGTCGGCGAAGTTGTTGATCTCGTGGCGCCGGTTGCTGATCGACTTCGCGGCGGCCTTCTCCACCACGTTCCAGTGGTAGACCGTGTTCGGGATCAGGGTGATCCGGGAGGCGGCCAGGTAGGCCTGCGCGGAGAAGAGCAGGTCCTCGTAGTGGATGCCCTTGGGGAAGGTCAGGCCGTTGTCCAGCAGGAACTCACGCCGGTAGCACTTGTTCGTCGACAGGGTGTCGAAGACCATCAGGTCCGGTATCTCGGCGACCGAGTCGAAGGTGCGGGTCTCCCGGTACAGCCACGGGTACCACTTGACCTTCTTGCCGTTCCGGCTGTCGATGTGGACGCGCAGGCAGAGCCCGGAGACCAGGTCGGCGCCCGTGGCCTCGGCCGCGTCGAGCATGTTGCGGCAGGCGTTGAGCTCCAGGGTGTCGTCGCTGTCCAGGAACATCACGTAGCGGCCGCGGGCGACGGCGATGCCCTGGTTGCGCGGCTCGCCGCAGCCGCCGCTGTTCTCCGGCAGCTGGATCGCGCGCACCCGGTCCGAGCGGGCGGCCAGCTGCTGCGCGACCTCGAAGGAGCCGTCGGTGGAGCAGTCATCGGCGATGATGACCTCGACATTGCGCAGCGTCTGGTCCAGGACCGACTGCACGGCGGTCGGAAGACGTGCCGCGTCGTTGTAGACGATGACTACGACGCTGATGTCGGGCGTTGTGTCGGGTTGCTGGGACACTGCAGCGGCTACCTCTGGCTCGTGTGGGTGGATATCAGGGCCGACGCGTCGCGGGACGGCTCCGGCGGCGGGGCGGGGGTCCGCTCGTCCAGTGGGACGACCGGCGGCAGATCCCGGAGTTCCTCTCCGAGGAAAATGTGGCGTACCACACGCTCCGCCGCACGACCGTCGTCGAAGTCGCAGAAGCGGCGACGGAACCGATCGCGTGCCCGGGCGGCCCGCTCCCCGCGCCAGGCGCCGGAACAGAGTACTTCGGCCAGCTCCTCCTCGGTGGTGGCCACGGCCCCCGGCCCCTCGGCGCGCACGTCGAAGTACGTGCCGCGCACGACGGAGTAGGTGTCCCAGTCACCGGCGTGGACGACGATCGGCCGGTCCAGGTTGGCGTAGTCGAACATCGCCGAGGAGTAGTCCGTGACCAGGCAGTCGGCGGCGAGGTAGAGACGCTCGACCGCGGGGTGGTCGGACACATCGACGATCCGGCCCTCACAGCGCCATTCGTCCGGCCACTGCTCCGGGCGCTCGCCGGGGTGCGGCCGCACCAGCAGCACCGCGTCCGGCCCGAGCCGCCCGGCCAGCTTCGCCAGGTCCGGCCGCGGCACGGAGCCACGCTGGTACTCGCGGCGCGTCGGCATGTACAGGAAGGCCGTCACGCCCTCGCCCAGTCCGAGCTCGCGACGGGCCTCGCGCACGTCCTCGGCGGTGGAGTTGAGCAGGACGTCGTTGCGCGGGTAGCCGGTCGTCAGGGAGGTGTACGAGCACGGGTACGCCCGCTGCCACACGGCGCTGGAGAAGTGGTTGGAGACGAGGCTGAAGGTCCAGCGGTCGCAGCGCCGGAGCAGTGCGGCGAAGTCGGTGCCCGCCGAGGCCGGGTACTGCCGCCGGTCCAGCCCCATGGTCTTGAGCGGGGTGCCGTGGTGGGTCTGCACATGGATCTGGCCCGGCCGGCGCACCACGGCGTCCGGGAAGTTCTCGTTGCCGACCAGATAGGTGGCGCGGGCGAGGGCCGCCCAGTACTCGCGCGACCCCGTCCGGACGAAGTCGACACCCTCGGGCAGCTTGTCCACCGCGTCCGGGCGGACGGCCCACACCCGGCGGATGTGGGGTGCGCGGCGGGCGAGCTCGGCGTCGATGGCCGCCGGGTTGCAGGACACGCCGCTGCCCCCGTAGGCGGAGAACACCGCCAGGTTCTCGTCGAGCGGCAGTCTCAGCTGGTGCCGGTAGTCGAGGTTCAGCGCGGTGCGTCTGGTGCGGCGGAGGGTGGTGCGCGCGTAGCCGCTCGCCTTGGCGCGCAGCTTCACGACGGCCTTGGCGCCCACCAGGCCGGCGTAGGCGTCGCGCTCCAGCAGCGCGTACTTCTTGCCGCGCGAGCCGACCGGCTTGCGGAAGCCGGCGGGCACCCGGGCCCGGTAGTCGGCGGCGGCGCGGTGGAAGAACTCGGCCCGCGCGTCCCGCGGCAGCCGGCCGGGACGCTCCAGGATGGCCAGGTAGTGGTCGACCATCTTGCGGAACAGCGGTGCGCGCCACTGCCCGGCGTCCTCGCGGGTGTCGAGGAACTCGAAGACGCGGCGGTACTGGTCGAAGATGTCGAAGTGCTTGCGGCTGACGGTGGCCAGGATGTTGCCGCCCTCGCGCCGCTGCCGGTACAGCAGGCAGACGCGGTTCAGCACGGCGATGCGCTCGGCGCTGATCAGGGAGCGGAAGGTCCACAGGGCGTCTTCGTAGTAGCCCGGCGGGAAGGTGAGGCCCTCGCGGGCGATGAAGTCCCGGCGGTAGGCCTTGTTGCAGACGATCTGGAGCAGGTTGAGCAGCTGCGGACGCTCGGCGAGGGAGAACACCCCCGGGCCGGCCTCCGCGAGCAGACGCGCCTTCTGGTTCGGGCGTATCTCGCCGTCCCAGTAGGTGCGGACGTAGTCGTAGATCAGTACATCGGGATCGCCGGCGGCCGTCAGCCGCTCCGCTATCGCGCCGAGCGCGCCCGGTGCCAGGGTGTCGTCGCTGTCCAGGAAGAGGACGTAGTCGCCCCGCGCCGATTCCAGAGCAGCGTTGCGGGCCCGGCCGAGGCCCACGTTCTCCATGAGGTGGATCACACGAATGCGATCGTCCCGGGCGGCGTACTCATCCAGGAGGGCGCCGGAGCCGTCCGGGGAGCGGTCGTCGACCGCGACGATCTCGAAGTCCTGGTAGTCCTGGCCGAGGACCGACTCAAGGCACTCTGCGAGGTAGCCCTGCACGTTGTAGACGGGGACGACGAGAGAGAGCCTTGGCATCCTTAGCAACCTGTCTCCGTGGCGGACTTTGACGACGCGATCGCGGCCGGCACATGCGGCCATCGCCGACCCGAGTGCACACCGTCCATCAGCGTAGAGGATTAACAGGTTGTTTCCGTCGGGGCCACTTGTCATCTTACCGACAGTCACCGCATCGGCATTGTCCTATTACTCCGCATGGAACCGGATTCGCCCGATTCGATTTTTCCGGGGCCGGGAGACAGGCTGAACAGACTGACCGCCGCTGTGAAGAGGTGACGATGAGCTGGCTGGTAACTGGTGGCGCCGGATATATCGGCGCGCACGTGGTACGCACCCTGATCGCGGGTGGTGAGGAGACCATTGTCTACGACGACCTCTCCACCGGCAGCGCCGACCGGGTGCCCGAGGGAGTCCCGCTGGTGGTCGGCAGCGTACTGGACGCCGACAGGCTGGAGCGGACGATCCGTGACCACCAGGTGACCGGCGTGGTGCACATCGCGGCCAAGAAGCAGGTGGGCGAGTCCGTCGAGCGGCCGCTGCACTACTACCGGGAGAACGTCACCGGGCTGCAGACCCTGCTGGAGGTCATGACCGCCAACGGGGTCGACCGCATCGTCTTCTCCTCCTCCGCCGCGGTCTACGGCATGCCGGACGTGGACCTCGTCACCGAGGACACCCCCTGCGCGCCCATGAGCCCGTACGGCGAGAGCAAGCTGATCGGCGAGTGGCTGCTCACCGCCGCCGCCCGGGCGCACGGACTGCGCGCCGCCTCCCTGCGCTACTTCAACGTGGCCGGGGCGGCCGAGCCCGCGCTCTCCGACACCGGTGTCTTCAACCTCATCCCCATGGTGTTCGAGCGCCTGGAGGCCGGTGCGGCGCCGCGCATCTTCGGCGACGACTACGCCACGCCGGACGGCACCTGCGTACGCGACTACATCCACGTCCAGGACATCGCCGGCGCGCACCTGGCCGCCGCCCGCCGCCTCACCGACGCCGAGGCGGGCACGTCCCTCGTCCTCAACATCGGCCGCGGCGAGGGCAGCTCGGTGCGCGAGATGGTGGACCGCATCCTGAAGGTCACCGGCCGCGAGGACGTACGGCCCGAGGTCACCGAGCGCCGCCCCGGCGACCCGGCCCGCGTGGTGGCCTCCGCCGACCGCATCCGGCGGGAGCTCGGCTGGAGCGCCGCGCACGACCTGGACGACATGATCGAGTCGGCCTGGCAGGGCTGGCGGCACCGCCACCCGTGAACGACGAACGGGCGGCGCCGCACGGCGCCGCCCCGGGGCGTCACGGCCCCCGCCGGTCCACGACCGGCACCGCCCGGACCGCTTTAGAACGGCTCGAAGTCGTCGAACTCCCGCAGCGCCTCGTCGCGCTCGGCCTGCTTGTCCCGGCGCCGCTGGGCGGCGGGGCGGGGCTCGTCGAAGCGGTGGTCCTCGCCACGGCGGCCGAGCATCTCCGCGCCGGACATGACGGTCGGCTCCCAGTCGAAGACGACCGCGTTCTCCTCGGGGCCGATGGCGACGCCGTCGCCCGCGCGGGCGCCCGCCTTCATCAGCTGCTCCTCCACACCGAGGCGGCCCAGCCGGTCGGCCAGGTAGCCGACGGCCTCGTCGTTGTTGAAGTCGGTCTGGCGGACCCAGCGCTCGGGCTTCTCGCCGCGTACCCGGAACAGCGGCTCGCCGCCGGTGTCCTCGCGTACGACGGTGAAGCCCGCGTCGTCCACGGCCTTGGGCCGGATGACGATCCGGGTCGCCTCCTCCTTCGGCTTCGCCGCGCGCGCCTTGGCGACCAGCTCGCCGAGGGCGAAGGTCAGCTCGCGCAGACCGGTGTGGGCCACGGCCGACACCTCGAAGACGCGGTAGCCGCGGGCCTCCAGGTCGGGGCGGACCATCTCGGCGAGGTCCTTGCCGTCCGGTACGTCGATCTTGTTCAGGACGACGATGCGGGGCCGGTTGTCCAGGCCGCCGTACTCCCGCAGCTCGGCCTCGATGACGTCGAGGTCGGAGACCGGGTCGCGGTCGGACTCCAGCGTGGCGGTGTCCAGCACGTGCACCAGCACGCTGCACCGCTCCACGTGCCGCAGGAACTCCAGGCCGAGGCCGCGGCCCTGGCTGGCGCCGGGGATGAGGCCGGGCACGTCGGCGATGGTGTAGACGGTGGAGCCCGCGGTCACCACGCCCAGGTTCGGGACCAGCGTCGTGAACGGGTAGTCGGCGATCTTCGGCTTGGCCGCGCTGAGCACGGAGATCAGCGAGGACTTGCCGGCACTCGGGTAGCCGACGAGGGCCACGTCCGCGACGGTCTTCAGCTCCAGGACGATGTCGTGGACGTCGCCGGGCTCGCCGAGCAGCGCGAAGCCGGGCGCCTTGCGGCGGGCGGAGGCCAGCGCCGCGTTGCCGAGGCCGCCCCGGCCGCCCTGCGCGGCGATGTAGGAGGTGCCGTGGCCGACCAGGTCGGCGAGCACGTTGCCCGCCTTGTCCAGCACGACCGTGCCGTCCGGCACCGGCAGGACCAGGTCCTGGCCGTCCTTGCCGGAGCGGTTGCCGCCCTCGCCGGGCTTGCCGTTGGTGGCCTTGCGGTGCGGGGAGTGGTGGTAGTCCAGCAGCGTCGTGACCGACTGGTCGACGGTCAGGATGACGTCACCGCCCCGGCCGCCGTTGCCGCCGTCGGGGCCGCCGAGCGGCTTGAACTTCTCACGGTGGACGGAGGCACAGCCGTGGCCTCCGTTACCCGCGGCGACGTGCAGTTCGACGCGGTCCACGAAGGTGGTCATGGTGGGGTGCCTCCAAAAGACGAACGGGGTTTTACCTGTGTTAACACGCGAAAGGCGGACCCGCCTTCCCGCCCGGGAAGTGAGGTCCGCCTCGCGAAAGCGTTCAGCGCTGAATCAGGCGATCAGACGATCTGGTGATTCAGGCGACCGGAACGATGTTCACGACCTTGCGGCCGCGGTGGGTACCGAACTCCACCGCACCGGCCTGCAGGGCGAACAGCGTGTCGTCGCCGCCACGGCCGACACCGGCGCCGGGGTGGAAGTGGGTGCCGCGCTGGCGGACCAGGATCTCACCCGCGCTCACGACCTGACCGCCGAAGCGCTTCACGCCGAGCCGCTGGGCATTGGAGTCGCGACCGTTCCGGGTGGACGATGCGCCCTTCTTGTGTGCCATTTCTCCTCAGTCCCTTACTTCGCAGCCGTGGGGATCGACGTGACCTTGATCGCCGTGTACTGCTGGCGGTGACCCTGCCGACGACGGTAACCGGTCTTGTTCTTGTAGCGCAGGATGTCGATCTTCTGGCCCTTGTGGTGGTCCACGACCTCGGCCTGGACCTTGATGCCGGCCAGGACCCACGGGTCGCTGGTCACGGAGTCGCCGTCGACAACGAGCAGGGTCGAGAGCTCGACCGTGTCGCCAACCTTGGCGGTGGAAATCTTGTCAACCTCAACGATGTCGCCGACAGCAACCTTGTGCTGGCGACCACCGCTGCGCACGATGGCGTACACGCGGATCTCACTTTCGCTCGCTTAAGAACCGGCACCCCCGCAGGCCAGCCGCCCAGAAACACCACAGACGACCTCTCCCGGCCAACCGCGTTGCCCGGGAGGAAGAGGTTTACGGGGATGTGGCGTGTTCAATGGACACGCCGACGGTCCAGGTTACGGGGCCACGGCCAGGGGGGTCAAACCGGGCCACGGCTCAGCACGTGACCGCGGCGGCGTACTCGGCGTACGCCTCCTCGATGCCCTCCGGCGACAGCTCCAGGTGTTCCAGGACGGTGTACCGGCCCGGCCGGGTCTCCGGGGCCAGCCGGACGGCCCGCGCGAACTCCTCGTCGTCCAGGCCGATGTCCCGCGCCAGCACGGGCAGTCCGTGGCGGCGCAGCACGCCGGCCAGTTGCCGGGCCCCCTCGTGGTCGCCCCGCAGATGCGTGGCGAAGGCCGCCGCGAGGCCCACCTGCTCGCCGTGGCTCGCCGCCCGCTTCGGGTACAGCAGGTCGAGCGCGTGACCGATCTCATGGCAGGCGCCCGAGGAGGGCCGGGTGTGACCGGCGATCGACATGGCGATGCCCGAGAGCACGAGGGCCTCGGCGAGCACGGTGAGGAACCCGTCGTCACCGCAGCCGCCCGGGTGGCGCAGCACGCTCTCGCCGGCCTGGCGGGCCATCGCCGCGGCCAGGCCGTCGATCCGCTCCCCCTCGACCCGGTGGGCCAGCTCCCAGTCCGCGACCGCGGAGATGTTGGACAGGGCGTCGCCGATGCCCGAACGCACGAAGCGGATCGGCGCCTCCCGCACCACCGCGAGGTCCACGAGGAGGGCGATGGGCGTGGGCACGCCGTACGAGCCCCGGCCGGCGTCGTTGCCCAGTATGGACACGGGCGAGCAGATGCCGTCGTGCGAGAGGTTGGTGGCGACGGCGACCACCGGCAGCCCGATGCGCGCCGCGGCGTACTTCGCGCAGTCGATGACCTTGCCGCCGCCGATGCCCACCACCGCGTCGTAGCGGCCGGGCTTCATCTCGTCGGCCAGCCGGATGGCGTCGTCCAGGGTGCCGCCGCCGACCTCGTACCAGGTGGCGCCGGGCAGGCCGGGGGCGATCCGCTCGCGCAGCCGGGCACCGGAGCCGCCGCTGACGGCGATGGCGAGCCGGCCCGACTGCGAGATGCGTTCGTCGGCGAGGACGCCCGCCAGGTCGTCCAGGGCACCCGGGCGGATGTCCACGACGACCGGCGAGGGGATCAGCCGGGTCAGTACTGGCACGCGATCTCCCGTCCCCGCGCGAGGTCGTCGTGGTTGTCGATCTCGACCCAGTCGACCTCGCCGATCGGCGCCACGTCGATCCGGAAGCCCCGGTCGACCAGCTCCTGGTACCCGTGCTCGTAGAACTGCTGCGGGTCGTTCTCCCAGACCGTCTTCAGCGCGTCCGCCAGCTCGGGCGCCGCCCCGCCCTCGATCAGGGTCACACCGATGTACTCGCCGGTCGCCTCCGCCGGGTCCATCAGCTTGGTGATCCTCGTCATCCCCTTCGCCGGGTCGACGACGACCTTCATCTCCTCGTCGGCCAGCTTCTTCACCGTGTCCACGGCGAGGATGATCTTCTTGCCCTCACCCCGCGCGGCCAGCAGCGCCTTCTCCACGGAGACCGGGTGCACGGTGTCGCCGTTGGCGAGGATCACCCCGTCGCGCAGCGCGTCACGGCCGCACCACAGCGAGTAGGCGTTGTTCCACTCCTCGGCCTTGTCGTTGTCGATCAGGGTGAGCTTCAGGCCGTACTTCGCCTCCAGCGCCGCCTTGCGCGCGTAGACGGCCTCCTTGCGGTAGCCGACGATGACCGCGACCTCGGTCAGCCCGATCTCGGCGAAGTTGCCCAGCGTCAGGTCCAGGACCGTCGGTTCACCCTCCACGCCCTCGGGCCCCACCGGCACCAGCGCCTTGGGCAGCGTGTCGGTGTAGGGGCGCAGACGCCGTCCGGCGCCGGCCGCCAGCAC
>NZ_JACBWZ010000860.1 GCF_013870595.1 Streptomyces sp. WELS2
CGGCCGGGCCCGCCTCCAGGCGGCCGGCGAGCAGTCGGCGGACGACGGCTCCGGCGCGGACGGCAAGCAGAAGGACGGCAAGCAGAAGGACGGCAAGGAGAAGGACGGCAAGGACAAGAAGGAGGGCGGCAAGAAGGCCGGGCAGCCGGTGCTGACACCGAAGGCACCGGGCACACCGGCCACCGGCGACACCTCCGGCGGGGACACGCCCGCGCTCATCGGCACCGCGGACGGCTCCTTCGCGCCCGGCTGGACCGTCCAGGAGACCACCGAGGTCGCCGCCGGCACCGGCCGCGGCCTCCTCGGCGTCAACTGCACCGGTCCGGACACCGACTTCTGGTTCCCGGGCGCGAGCACGGCCGCCGGCCGCACCGACTACGTCCACCTGACCAACCCCGACGACTCCGCCGCCGTGGTCGACGTCGAGCTGTACGGCAAGGACGGCGCGATCAAGGCCCCGCTCGGCGAGAACCTCACCGTCGGCCCCGGGGCGAGCGAGGCGATCCTGCTCTCCACGCTCACCGAGGAACGGCAGGCCGACCTCACCTTGCACGTCAGCGTGCGCGGCGGCCGGGTCGGCGCGGCCGTGCGGGCCCTGGACGACAAGGCGGGCGGCGACTGGCTGGCCCCCGCCGCCGACCCGGCCGGCGGCCTGGTCCTGCCCGGCATCCCGAAGGACGCCACCGACGTCCGCCTGACCGCCTTCGCCCCCGGCGACGACGACGCCGATCTGAAGATCCGCCTGGCCTCGCCCGACGGCCTGATCACCCCGGCCGGGAACGAGACCGTCCACGTGAAGTCCGGCATGACGACGACGGTCGACCTCGGCGACGTCACCCGGGGCGAGCCCGGCTCCCTGGTGCTCACCCCGACCGACCAGGCGGTCCCGGTCGTGGCGGTGCTCCAGGTGGTGCGGGGCAAGGGGGACAAGCGGGAGACGGCGTTCATCCCGGCCACCGCCGCCGTCGGCGCGCGCGCGACCTCGGCCGGCAACACCGCCAAGGGCACGACGCTCGCCCTGGCGGCGCCCGAGGGCACGGCCACGGTCAAGGTCACCGCCTCGGCGGGCAGCGAGGGCGGCACCCCGGCGACCAAGACGTACACGATCAAGGCCGGCACCACGCAGGACGTCGACGCGCCCGTCCCGGCGGGCCTGAAGGGCACCTACGCCCTCACCGTCGAACCCGTCTCCGGCGGCCCCCTCTACGCCTCCCGCACCCTCACCACCGCCGGCACCTCCGCCTTCACCATCCAGACCCTCCCCAGCGACCACGGCCTGGTATCGGTGCCGCAGACGCGGGAGGACCTGTCGATATTGCAGAAGTAGCCGGCGCGGACGCGGCGGCGGTCCGGGAAGCGGCGGGGCGGCAGGGGCGGGGGCGGTCGCCGGCGGACTCCGCCCCTCCGAGCCTCCGCACCGGGAGTCTCCGTGCCGGACGCCTCCGCGCCGCCTAGTCCTCCCCGTACCGGGGATCCACCGTCTCCGGCGTCAGCCCCAGCAATTCCGCCACCTGCTCCACGACCACCTCGTGCACCAGCGCGGCCCGCTCGTCGCGCCCCTTGGTCCGGATCTCCACCGGCCGCCGGTACACGACGACCCGCGCCCGCCGCCCGTCCCGCGCGGGTACGGCCCCGCCGAGCGGCACGGCCTCGTCGTCCCACACCGGCCCGTCCCCCCGCCCGTCCAGCCGGGGCACCTCCAGCACCAGGAAGTCGATGTCGGCGAGTTGCGGCCACCGTCGCTCGAGACGGTCCACGGAGTCCTGCACCAGATCCGCGAACACCTCGGCACGGCTGGCGGCCAACGGCACCTGCGGCGGCGCGATCGGCCCCCGCATGCCCCGTCCGTGACGATCACGGCGACGGGGCCCGGGGCCGCTGGCACGGGGCGGTACACGGTTGTCCATCACCGGTGAAGCGTAGTCCCCGCACCCCCGCCCGTCCGGCTCCACGCGGCAACCGGCCCCCGCGGGCCCTGTCGCAGGATGACCATTCAGGCCAACGTCTGGCTCGTTTCCGTAACTTTCCAAGACCACCGAACTCAAGGCAATTGATGGTGTTTGTGCCGACTCCTGACCGGGCACGCCCCTTCCTCGCCTCCGTCGCAAGCCCGTCCACGCAGGTCAGCGGGGTCCCCTCGCAGGGGTGTGTGGGGCGTTTCACAGCCCGACACGGTGGAGTGACCTGGTGGAGAGTCGTCGCGGCCCGCTCAAGAGTGCGGTACCGTCCAACATCGTGAGCCCTGTACGTCGCTGTTCGCGCACCGCCTGCGGCCGACCCGCCGTCGCGACGCTGACGTACGTCTACGCCGACTCGACCGCGGTCCTCGGCCCGCTCGCCACCTACGCCGAACCCCACTGCTACGACCTGTGTGCCGAGCACTCCGAGCGCCTCACCGCCCCGCGCGGCTGGGAAGTCGTACGACTCCTCGACGGCTCCGCGCCCGCGCGGCCCAGCGGAGACGACCTGGAGACCTCGACGAACTTGGTCGCCTCCTCGGTGCTGTGCAT
>NZ_JACBWZ010000861.1 GCF_013870595.1 Streptomyces sp. WELS2
ACCGCCGGACCGAGCGCGAGGGTCAGCACGACCGTGCACAGGGCCCGGCCCAGGTCCCAGCCGAGGGACGTGGCCGTGCAGTACGCGACGAACCGGGCCAGGTTCGCGGCGACCGTATCCCCGGCGACGAACGAGATGCCCGAGGCCCCGCCGCCCATGAAAGGCCAGCCGGCCAGGTTCATCACCGTGCCGTAGGCGAACGCGGCCAGGAAGCCGTACACCGCGAGCAACAGCAGCTCGGCCCGCCCGCGCAGCCGGACCGGGCCGGGGAGCAGCCCGGCGCCCATCGTGAACCAGCCCATCGCCAGCATCTGGAACGGCAGCCACGGCCCGACCCCGCCCGTGAGCAGGGCGGAGGCGAACATCGTCACCGAGCCCAGGGTGAAGCCGAAGCCCGGCCCGAGCACCCGGCCGCTCAGCACCATCAGGAAGAACATCGGCTCCAGGCCCGCCGTACCGGCGCCGATCGGCCGCAGCGCCGCGCCCGTGGCCGCCAGGACGCCCAGCATCGCCACCGCCTTCGGGCCGAGGTCGGACTCCGAGATCGTCGCCGCGACCACCGCGACCAGCAGGATGAGCAGGCCCGCGAAGAGCCAGGGGGCGTCCTGGGCGTGGGCGCTCAGCCGCGAGCGGGGCGGGGCGAGGAAGGGCCAGCAGAAGGCGACCAGGCCGACGGCGCCGGTCAGGGCGAGGGCGGCGAGGGAACGGGGTCCCAGGCGGACGGCGTGCGGGCGGGTACGGCTCATGCCAGGGCCTCGCGGACCTCGGCGACGGTCAGCCAGCGCTGGGGTGCCAGGATCTTCGTCACCTGCGGGGCGAAGGAGGGGGAGGAGACGACGATCTCCGCCATCGGGCCGTCCGCGATCACCTCGCCCTCGGCCAGCAGCACCACGCGGTGCGCCAGCTCGGCGGCCAGCTCCACGTCGTGCGTCGCCAGCACGATCGCGTGTCCCTCGGCGGCCAGTCCCCGCAGCACGGAGACCAGGCGGGCCTTGGCCGCGTAGTCCAGGCCGCGGGTCGGCTCGTCCAGCAGGAGCAGCGGCGGCCGGGCGGTGAGCACCACGGCCAGCGCCAGCGCCAGGCGCTGGCCCTCGGAGAGGTCGCGGGGGTGGGCGTCGTCGGTGATGTCCGGGAGCAGCTCGGAGACCAGGGCGCGGCAGGTGCCTTCGGTGGCGTCCGCGTCCTTGTCGGAGGCGGCGCACTCCGCCGCGACCGTGTCGGCGTACAGCAGGTCCCGGGGGTCCTGGGGGACCAGCCCCACCCGGCGGATCAGGGCCGGGGGCGGGGTGCGGTGGGGGGTGAGGCCGCCGACGGTGACCGTGCCGGTGGTGGGGGCGAGCAGCCCGACCAGGGCGCTGAGCAGGGTGGACTTGCCGGCGCCGTTGCGGCCCATGAGGGCGATGGTCTCGCCCTTGGAGATGGTCAGGGTTACGTCGCGCAGGGCCTGGGTGGTGTCCCGGCGGAGGGCGAGGGACCGGGTCTCGGCGAGGTACGGGTGGCCGGGGGGCGGGGCGGGGGCGGGGTCGCTCACCGGCGTGGGCGAGTCGCTGCGCGACGGACTGCCGGCCAGCCGGGCCCGTAGGGGCGCGGCCTGACGGCGGGCGTCCCGGATCGTCAGGGGAAGGGGGGTCCAGTCGGCCAGGCGGCCCAGGGCGATCACCGGGGGGTAGACGGGGGAGACCGCCATGATCTCGGACGGGGTGCCCGTGAGGGGGGTGGCGCCGGGGGACGGGAGGAGGACCATCCGGTCGGCGTACTGGATCACTCGCTCCAGGCGGTGCTCGGCCATGAGGATCGTCGTGCCGAGGTCGTGCACCAGGCGCTGGAGGACGGCCAGTACCTCCTCCGCCGCCGCCGGGTCGAGCGCGGAGGTCGGCTCGTCCAGGACCAGTACCCGGGGGTGCGGGGTGAGGACCGAGCCGATGGCGACCCGCTGCCGCTGCCCGCCGGAGAGGGTGGCGATGGGACGGTCCCGCAGCGCGGCCAGGCCCAGCAGGTCCAGGGTCTCCTCCACCCGGCGCCGCATCACCGCCGGGGCGAGCCCCAGGGACTCCATGCCGTAGGCGAGTTCGTCCTCCACGGTGTCCGTCACGAAGTGCGCGAGCGGATCCTGGCCCACCGTGCCCACCACGTCGGCGAGTTCGCGCGGCTGGTGGGTGCGGGTGTCCCGGCCGGCCACCGTGACGCGTCCGCGCAGGGTGCCGCCGGTGAAGTGCGGGACCAGCCCGCTGACCGCGCCCAGCACGGTCGACTTGCCGACCCCGGACGGACCGGCCAGCAGCACGAGTTCGCCCTCGGGCACCTCGAAGTCCACACCGGCGACGGTGGGTTCGCCGGCGCCCTCGTACGTCACGCTGACATCCTCGAAGCGGATCACGACGGCTCCCTGGGGACGACGAAGGCGGGCAGCAGGGCGAGCAGGACGGCGGCGGCGGGCCACAGCGGGAGGGTGGGGGCGACCAGGGGGACGACCCCGGGGTGCAGGGCCTCCGGATCGCGGACCGA
>NZ_JACBWZ010000862.1 GCF_013870595.1 Streptomyces sp. WELS2
GCTCCGGCAGCTTCAGCCAGGTGTAGAACAGCCGGCGCAGTCGCCGGGCCGACTCGCCGGGCGCCGATGTCACGCTCTGCCGGAGCGCGGCCAGTTCCGGGTCGTCCTGCTGGGTACGGGCCGCGTGCAGCAGCTGGGGGAGCAGGGGCGCGGAGCGGGAGAGGCGGGGGAGGAGCCGGCCGAGGCGGTCCATGGGGGAGCCGGGGGCCACGGTGGAATCGCCGAAGGCGCCCAGTACGCACGGAATTCTCAGCGCGGTGCCGTACAGGGTGAGCGATCCGTGGTCGCCGACGAGGAAATCGGCCGCGCACAGGGCGGCTTTCCAGGTCTCGGTCTCCGGCGCCGGGAGCAGCATTCCGGATTCGGTCAGCGGGGCGAGCCAGTGGTGTATCTGCCAGGTGCCGTGGCCGTACCAGGCATTGGGGTGCACGGCGGCGAGAACGCGGAATTCGTCGGCCGGGAGTTCGGCGAGCGCGCGGCGCAGCACATCCGCCCCGGGCGCGCCGAGCACCGAGTCACGGCCCCAGGTCGAGGAGACGACCACCAGGCGCTGGCCGGGCAGCAGTCCGAGGGCGCGCCGGTACGCCGCCCGGAAGGGCAGTCCGGCGCGTAGCTGGTCGAGACACGGATCACCGGCGACGACGGCGCGGGGAACGGCCTCGGGGCAGCCGTCCGCCAGCCGCCGCAGCTGTTCGTCGTGGGACAGCACGATCGCCGCCGGCACGACCCGCCCCTCATGGACCAGCCACTCCGACGTCAGCCCGAACGCTCCCGGCTCCCGGCTCCCGGCTCCCGGCTCCCGGCTCCCGGCTCCCGGCTCCCGGCTCCCGGCTCCCGGCTCCCGGCCCAAAACCTTATTGTATCCGGCGCCGTGCGGCGCGCCTATCAGCGGAAAGGGAATTCTGTGCAATTCCCCGCCGCGACTCGTGGCCACGGCGAGATCGAACGGCTGGGCCAGCGCCTCACGCCAGGAGATCCGCGCCATTCCGTGCGAGGCGAGGAATTCCTCCGTCCCGCCGTCGAGTTCGGAGGAACCGGTCCGCGTGAAGAACACCTGGATCCGCTCGTCGCCCTCGAAGACGGCCAGCAGATCCAGCAGCCGTGTGGCGGACGTGATGTTGTGCACGACGCCGAGCACACTGCGCTCGGCGACCACCGTGCTCCACCGCGGCCCGTCCTTCCGCAACGGCAGCGGCAGCCGGCCCGTCTCCCGCACGCGTACTCCCGGCCACGATCTGCTCACCCTGTCGGAGCACACGATAGCCATGCCGGGTACACGCCACCGTCATGCGCCGGCCACCACTCCGGTGTGCTCAGGACACCAGTCCGACGTGGGCCAGCGCCTGCTTCAGCAGCACCCCGTGCCCGCCCGGCATCTCGCTCTGCACGGCCCGGGAGGCGGCCTCCTGCGGGCTGAACCAGACGAGGTCCAGCGCGTCCTGGCGGGGCCGGCAGTCGCCGGTCACCGGCACGATGTAGGCCAGGGACACCGCGTGCTGGCGCGGGTCGTGGTACGGCGTGATGCCCGCCGTCGGGAAGTACTCCGCGACCGTGAACGGCTGGAGGGAGGCGGGTACGCGGGGCAGCGCGACCGGGCCGAGGTCCTTCTCCAGGTGGCGCAGCAGCGCGTCGCGGACCCGCTCGTGGTGCAGGACCCGGCCGGAGACCAGGGTCCGGCTGACCGTGCCGTCCGGGCCGATGCGCAGCAGCAGCCCGATGCTGGTGACCTCACCGCTGTCGTCCACGCGCACCGGCACGGCCTCGACGTACAGGATCGGCATCCGGGCCCTGGCCATCTCCAGCTCGTCCGTGGTCAGCCAGCCGGGCGTGGTCTCGGTCATGTCAGACATTGCTTGATCATACTTTCCGGGTGGGGCGCCCGCCGGGATCGCGGGCCGGTTCGGATGGGGAGGGCCCGTTCCGGTCGGACGCGGGCGGTCCCTCCGGTTCGGATACGGACGGTCCGTACAGCCGGCGCGCGTTGTCGCGGCCCGCCCAGCGCGCGATCCGCAGGGCGTCGGCCAGGCTCGACTCGTCGGCGTCCACCCGGTCCTGCAGCAGACCGGCGAGAGCCCGGCGGAAGCACAGGGCGCCCAGGTGGTGGAACTCGGCCACACCGTAGGCGTCGGAGCTGTACAGCAGTTTGCGGAACGGGGTCACCTCCAGTGCCTCCTCCAGCACCGCCCGGCACCGGGCCGGCCCGGTGTGGTGCAGCGCGAGCCCGACGTCCAGGTACACGTGCTCGAACACCGCCGACAGATAAGCGGCTTGGCGATGGTACGGCCAGCAGTGCAGCAGCAGGACGGGGATCGTGCCGGCCGTCCGGTGCAGCCAGTCGGTGAGCAGGGCGGGGTCGGCGCGGTGCAGCCGCAGGTCCGCGTCGCCGAACCCGGCGTGCAGTTGCAGCGGCAGCCCCAGATCGACGGCGGTCCACAGCAGGTGCCGTACCAGCACCGGGTCGGTCAGGCGTCCGCCGCGCGCCGGCCAGGTGGCGGGCCCGGCGG
>NZ_JACBWZ010000863.1 GCF_013870595.1 Streptomyces sp. WELS2
GTCCGAGGCGAACACGTGCCGGGGCTCGGGGATCGCCCACAGCCGCATCAGCGCGGGCAGTTCCGCCTCCGGGGCGTCGGGCATCCCCAGCCGGGCCGCGGCGGTCCGCAGCTCCTCCTCGTCCAGATACACCTCGTGCTCCGGCGCGCTGCCCGGAGTGGAGTTGTGCACCAGCTCCCACAGCGTGACCGCCGAGCCGTCGGCGAGCAGCCAGGTGTGCCGGTGGGTCTCCCGGCGCAGCCCCGAGCTGTGGTAGGCCGAGTGCAGCGAACTGTCGTGCGCCAGCGCGCAGTCGAGCCGCAGTATCACCTCGTCCGGCAGCTCGAAGGAGTTCAGGGCACGGCCGAGGAGTCGCGCGAGATGCTCCTCCGCAGACTCGGGCGACTCGGCTGGTTCGTACGCTTCGGTCTCGTACGGAACGCTCAAGGCTTCTCCCGGCGTTGCTGCATGTCACCTTGTGGGTGCATACCGTAGCCCCTCGGCCGGACATCGTCTCCGGGAACCGAGAAAACGTACGCCGGGAAAACGCGCGGGCCGCGCGAAGAGTTCCCGCGCGGCCCGCCGTCGAGTCGAAAACCGCCGGTCAGACGGCGCTTCCCGCGGTCCAGGCGCTCCACGACATGTTCCAGCCGTTGAGGCCGTTGTCGGGGGCCACCGTGGTGTCCGGGGAGTTCTTCACGATCACGACGTCCCCGATGAGCGAGTTGTCGTAGAACCACTTGGCCGACGTGGCGCCCTGCGCCCCCTGCACGTCCGCGAGGCCGACGCAGCCGTGGCTGGTGCCCGTCCGGCCGAACGGCGGGTTGCCCTTGTTGTACCAGTAGTTGCCGTGGATGAACGTCCCCGAGGACGTCAGCCGCATCGCGTGCGGCACGTCCGGTATGTCGTACTCGCCGCCGAAGCCGACCGTCGAGCCGTTCATGCGGGTCTGCGTGAACTTCTCGGAGATCACCATCTGCCCGTTGTACGTGGTGTGCTCCGGGCTGCCCGCCGAGATCGGCACCGACTTGAGGGTCTGCCCGTCCCGTACGACCGTCATCGTCTGCGTGTTGACGTCGACCGTGGAGACCTGCGACCGCCCGACGGTGAAGGAGACGCTCTTCTTCTGCACGCCGTACACACCCTGCGCGCCCTGTACGCCGTCCAGGTCGATGTTCATCGTGACCTTGGAGCCGGCCTTCCAGTACTCCTGCGGCCGGAAGTCCAGCCGCCGGTCGCCGAACCAGTGCCCGACCACCTGCTGGCCGCTGCTGGTGTTGACCGTGATGTGCGACTGCACCGCCTTCTTGTCCGTGATCGACTTGTCGAAGGTGAACGACACGGGCATGCCCACCCCGACCGTCGCGCCGTTGTCCGGCGTGTAGGTGCCGATGAAGCTGTTCGCCGGGCTGACGGTGGTGAAGATGGCGTTCGCCGCCGCCGGACGCCCGTCGGAGTCCTTCGCGGTCGCGTTTATCTCGTACTTCGTGCCGCGCTCCAGCTGCCGGGCCGGCTTCCAGGTGTGGCCGTCCGCCGATATCGCCCCGGGCACGGCCTGCCCGGAGCCCGCCACGGTCATCTTCACGCCGGTCAGCTTGCCGTCGCTGACCTTCACCCCGGTGGCGTTGATGGACGCCCCGGTTGAACCGTCCTTGGCCGATATCGCGATCTTCGCCGTCGACGTCTTGGGGGAGTCGCCGCCCTTGCCGTCGTTGTCGGCGCTGGCGTCGCCGCCGCAGGCCGTCAGGGTGAGGGTGCCGACCACCAGGGCGGCACAGGCCACCAGTGCGCGCCGCGCTGCAATGTCCGGCGTTGTCACGGGCTGCTCCAGGTTCGTGTGATGTGCGGGATCCGTTCGGGTCGTGAGGAAAGAGGGCGCGGACGCCGGGGAAGGTTCCCGTCGGTCACCGCTGACGCCATCACGTGACAGAACCGCGACAATCCGGCCCCGCGCCACCCCTCACCGCTCCCCCTTCCCGTACAACTCCGCGTACGACGGCCAGACTCCGCCCGGCCCGTCGACCCCGGTGGCGGCCCGAACCGCCCGCACGATCGCCCGCGTCACCAGGTCCGCGCCGGCCGCCAGGATGTCGTTCGGCGCCAACGGGTGCGCGTCGAGCGGGCGGTCACCGGTCGCCAGCGCGAACACCGTGTCCCCGTCGTGCAGGAGGTGCACCGGACGCACCGCCCGGGCGATCCCGTCGTGCGCGGTGCCCGCCAGCTTCTGCGCCTGTGCCTTGGTCAGCGCGGCGTCCGTCGCGACCACCGCCAGCGTCGTGTTGAGCGGCGGCGGCGCGTTGCCGGCGGCGGCCTTCGCCAGGCGCTGCCGCGCGGCCGCGTGCACCCGCTCCCGCGGATAGGCCACCCGGCCCTGGAACAACTCCCCGTACAGCACCCCCGTCTCCGGATCCAGCACCGCTCCCGCCGCGTTGACGACCACCAGCGCGGCCACCGTGATCCCCGAGCCGAGCACCGTGCTCGCGGTGCCCACCCCGCCCTTCAGCTGCCCGGCGACCGCGCCCGT
>NZ_JACBWZ010000864.1 GCF_013870595.1 Streptomyces sp. WELS2
CGACCCAGAAGAAGACCGTCAACGTCACCATCCCGGCCGGCAAGCACACGCTCCGCCGAACCGTTCCCCGATCCAGCGGTGGACCAGCCACAGCGTGACCGCGTGCCGGTCGTCCCCCGGGTCCGCCAGCCACGAGTACGCGTCCGCGAGCTTCTCGGTGATCTGCGGGTACTGCTCGGTGATCTGCTCGTAGTGCCGTCGCCGGCCGTCGGCGTCGGGGCGGCGCCGTACCAGCCGCGGACGTGATTCGGCGGCCTGGCTCAGCCGGTCGGCCCAGGCCGTCTCGTGCAGCAGGACGCCCGCGATCAGCGCGGTGACCTCCAGGGCGGACAGCTCGGCACCCTTGGGCAGGAGCTGGGGGAGGCGTTCGGTCAGCAGCCGCACCGGATACTCGTCGTCGGCCCAGGGGTCCGGCAGCCGCTGCTGGGCGTGGTGCACATGGCGCGCGGCCTGGGCGGCGAGTCGGGACAGACAGTCCTGGAGGTGCGCCACGGCTTCCGCGTCGCCCGCCGGTACCCGCTCCCAGAGGGCGGACGTGCGGACGACGTCCTGCCAGGGTTCGAGCAGCCGCCTGCCCTCGGCGACCTCCAGCGCTTTGGTCCGCTCCGCCAGGTCGTTGCCGTAGTAGAGGCCGACCTTCTGCGGACGGCCCAGTGCCCGTAAGGAGAGCGCGTGGGTCGCGCGTTCGGCCGCCCGGTACACCTGCTCCACCGTCGTGGCCTCGGTCAGCGGGTCGAAGGCACGCGCCAGCGACGCGGTGAAGAAGCTGCCCGTCTCCGCGAAACCGCTGGGCTCTCCGGGGCCGCAGCTCGTCATCATGGCGAAGCCGCCGTGCGGGGGCCCCGCGACCACGTTGCTGCCGAAGGCGGCGCCCTGTTCGTCCACGCCCCAGCGGCAGGCGTCGATCACCCACAGCACGGTGCCGGCCGTGCAGTCGGCCAGATAACGGCTGATGTCGGCTTCCAGGAGCGACTCCCGTACGTGGGGCTGCTCCCACCCGGCCGGATCGTCGCTCGCGGGGGCCCGGGCGTCGGCCGGGACCAGGTGGTCGGTCGTGCCGATCCGGACGCCGTGCCCGGTGAAATAGACCAGCGCCGTGCTGCCCCGGGGCGCGCCGCCGGAGAAGCCGGAGATGCCCGCCGTGATCTCGTTCCGGGTGGGGTTCAGCAGGGTCCGTACCTCGTAGCCGCTGCCGCGCAGGGAGGCGCCCAGGGCCTCCAGGTCCGCGGTGACCGTAGCCTCCAGGGACGGAAGAAGGTGTTCCGCCCCCGGGTTCCGGCCCACGCCGATGAGCAGGGCCACGCGCCCCTTGTCCTTCACTCGCCCCCCTGAGGTCCGCCGACCCGCCCATGGTGACACCGCCCCGGCCGGGACGGGGGCGGACCGGCGCACATGCCTCCGGCCGGCTGTCCGGGGCCGGTTCGGCTCGCGGTACGCCCCGCAGGCCCGACACGGTGACCAGCGCGCCGAGCAGCGGGGCCGGTCCGCCGCCGCCCATCAGGACGAACCCGGTGCCACCCCACTCCTCCTCGGGGCCGCCTACGCAGCCTCCGCCGCACCCTCCTGCCGGACCCCGCCGCCTTCCCGGCCGGGGAAGAGGGTCGCGGCCACGTGGTGGGTGTCGGCGTATTCGACCACCGACGTGATCTTGCCGTCGCGCACCGTGTAGACGCCGATGCAGCGGTTGTCGTAGGCGGCGCCGGACACGGTCGTGGCCTTGGCGGTCCATTCGGCCACCACGCGGTCGCCCTCGGCGATCGTGCCGACCAGTTCGATTCTCATGGTGCCGGGGACGAAGACCGTACCCATGCTCCCGAGGAACCCGTCGACGATCTCGTCGCGGCCCCTCCACACCTTGGAGACGGGCAGGCTCCCCGGGTAGTGCCAGGTCGCGTCCTCGGCGAAGCTGTCGCGGATGACGTCGGCGGCACCGTCGCGTACGGCCTCGACGTAGCGGACGACGACGGCCCTCGCGTCGCTGGTGGTCATGGGCGTGCTCCTTCGGTCGGTGTGGTGGGGTTCAGGACAGGGTGAGGACGGCCTTGCCGCGGATGCGGCGGTCGCGCAGGTCGGTCAGGGCGGCCGCGGTTCCCGCCCAGTCCGCGACGCGGCCGATCTCCGGGTGCAGCCGGCCTTCGGCGGTCAGCCGGACGAGGGTCGCGAGGTCGTCGCCGAGGCGGGTGTCGGCGTCCAGGTAGTGGAAGTGGCGGATGACGGCCGACTCGGGGCCCGTGAAGAAGTCGAAGAAGTCCAGCGTCGCCGGGACGCGGCCGGCCTGCCCGAACCAGATGAGCGTGCCGCGCCTGGCGAGCCGCGCGAGCGCGTCCGCGAGGGCCCGGCCGCCGGTCGACTCCAGCACGATGTCGTAGGGGCCCCGGGCGTCGGTGACGTCGTGGACGATCTCCGCGGCGCCCAGTTCCGTGAGCCGGGCCCCGCGCTCGGCGTTCCTGGTCACGGCGGTGACCTGGGCCCCGGCGGCGGTCGCGAGCTCGGTGACGAAGT
>NZ_JACBWZ010000865.1 GCF_013870595.1 Streptomyces sp. WELS2
GGGTCCGGCCCGCCCGGCCGCGAAGGCGGCCGGCTCAGCCGCGCAGCTCCTGCACCGCGCTCTCCAGCCGCTTGCCGAAGTCGGCGTCGGCGTTGCGGAAGTTGCCGATCGCGCGCTCGATGATGTCCTCGCGCGAGACCTTGGCGATGAAGCCGGCCAGGTTGGCGATCAGCCGCTCCTTCTCCGCCTCGGTCATCAGCCGGTAGAGGTTGCCCGCCTGGACGAAGTCGTCGTCCTCGGCGTGCACGGGCGTCGGGTGGTTGCCGGTGCCGCCGGTGAAGCCGTCGAACGGCTGCCACAGCGCGCGGCCGGTCTGCGCCGGCCCGCCGAAGCTGTTCGGCTCGTAGTTCTTCTCCCCGCCGTGCCGGCCGTCGTACAGGTAGCCGTCACGGGAGTTGGTGCGCGCCTCGGTGGCGTGCGGACGGTTGACCGGCAGGTGGTCGGCGTTGATGCCGACGCGGTAGCGGTGCGCGTCGCCGTAGGCGAACAGCCGGCCCTGGAGCATCTTGTCGGGCGAGGGGCCGATGCCGGGCACGAAGTGCGCCGGGGAGAAGATCGACTGCTCGACCTCGGCGAAGATGTTGCGCGGGTTGCGGTTCAGCTCCAGCTTGCCGATCTCGACGACCGGGTAGTCCGCGTGCGGCCACACCTTGGTCAGGTCGAACGGGTTGAAGCGGTAGGCCGCCGCGTCGGCCGCCGGCATGATCTGCACGCCCACGGTCCAGCTCGGGAACTCCCCGCGCTCGATCGCCTCGCGCAGGTCGCGCTGGTGGGAGTCGGGGTCCTTGCCCGCGAGGATCTCCGCCTCCTCGGCGGTGAGGTTCTTGATCCCCTGGTCGGTCTTGAAGTGGTACTTGACCCAGAAGACCTCGCCGGCCTCGTTGTTCCACTGGAAGGTGTGCGAGCCGAAGCCGTCCATGTGCCGGTACGACGCCGGGATGCCGCGGTCGCCGAACAGCCAGGTCACCTGGTGCGTGGACTCCGGCGACAGCGACCAGAAGTCCCACACGTTGTCGGCTTCCTGGCTGCCGGTGTACGGGTCGCGCTTCTGGGTGTGGATGAAGTCCGGGAACTTGATCGCGTCCCGGATGAAGAAGACCGGGGTGTTGTTGCCGACGAGGTCGTAGTTGCCCTCCTCGGTGTAGAACTTCACCGCGAAGCCCCGCGGGTCACGCACGGCGTCCGCCGCGCCGAGGTTGCCGGCCACGGTCGAGAACCGCAGGAAGACCTCGGTCTGCTTGCCGACCCGGGACAGGAAGGCGGCGCGCGTGTACGGGGTGACGTCCGCGGTCACCGTGAAGGTGCCGTACGCACCGGCGCCGCGGGCGTGCACGACCCGCTCCGGGATCCGCTCCCGGTTGAAGTGGGCCAGCTTCTCCAGCAGCAGCTGGTCCTGGACGAGGACCGGCCCGCCGACGCCCGCCGTCTCGCTGTTCTGGTTGTCGGCGACCGGGGCCCCGGCCTCCGTGGTGAGCGGTCCCTGCGTCACGTGCGCCTCCTGCGTCATTGCCGACTCGTCCTGTCCTGTGGCCAAAGCCGTTCCCGATCCTACAATGGACTTTGTCTAAGTCAAGTAGTGATCCAAAGTCACACCTATTCCCGATCTGGGGGCCCTTCCTGTTAGGCTGGTGGCCATGAGCGACCTTCTGGAACGGCTGCGTGGACGCGGATGGCGGATGACCGCGCAGCGGCGCGTGGTGGCCGAGGTCCTGAACGGCGAGCATGTCCATCTGACCGCCGACGAGGTCCACGCGCGCGCCGTCGCGAAGCTGCCCGAGATCTCCCGGGCGACCGTCTACAACACCCTGGGCGAGCTGGTCTCGCTCGGCGAGGTGCTGGAAGTCACGACGGACAAGCGCGCCAAGCGGTACGACCCGAACGCGCACCGGCCGCACCACCACCTGGTGTGCGCCCGCTGCGGCGCGATCCGTGACGTCCACCCCACCGGCAACCCGCTCGCCGACCTCCCCGACGCCGAGCGCTTCGGCTTCACGGTGTCGGACGTCGAGGTGACCTACCGGGGGCTGTGCCCGGACTGCGCGGGCGCGTGAGCTGACCGGCACATCGCGTGACACGCGGCAGAAGGGGGCGAGAGCCCCCTTTTTTTGCTGCCCGGATTCCTGCCGCCCGGACCTTTTCGCCATCCGGACCCTGGCCATCCGGGCCTTCGCCGGCCCGGCCCGGCGGACGCCGGAACGACCGAGGGCCGGAACCCATTTCTGGATTCCGGCCCTCGGCCTTCAGTAGCGGGGACAGGATTTGAACCTGCGACCTCTGGGTTATGAGCCCAGCGAGCTACCGAGCTGCTCCACCCCGCGTCGATGAATAAGACACTACGTGACTGTTGAGCCTGGATGCAAATCCCTTGGCGGGTAAGTGGCCGGGGTCACGCCGACAGCTCCTCGCGCAGCGCGTCCCGCAGCCGGCCCGCCCGCTCCGCCACCTCCGCCGGACCCAGCTCCACCGCGCGGTCGGCCCAGCACTGCCCCTCCGC
>NZ_JACBWZ010000866.1 GCF_013870595.1 Streptomyces sp. WELS2
CGGGGGTGGCGGATGTGGTGGTCATCGGGACTCCTCCCGTTCGCCGGACATCAGATGGGCGTACTCGGCGTTGTCGCGCAGCAGTTGGCGGTGGGTGCCGACGGCCGCGATCCGGCCGCCCGAGAGCAGGGCGACCCGGTCGGCGAGCAGTACCGTGGACGGGCGGTGGGCGACGATCAGCGCGGTGGTGTCGGCGAGGACCTGCCGCAGCGCGGCCTCCACGGCGGCCTCGGTGTGCACGTCCAGGGCGGACAGCGGGTCGTCCAGCACGAGGAACTCCGGCCGGCCGACGACCGCGCGGGCCAGCGCGAGACGCTGGCGCTGGCCACCGGACAGGCTGAGCCCCTGCTCGCCCACGCGGGTGTCGGTGCCGTGCGGCAGCGTGTGCGCGAAGTCGGCCCGGGCGATGGCGAGGGCCCGGTCGAGTTCGGGCTGCCCGGCCCCGTCCGGGGCGCCCATCAGCACGTTCTCGCCGACGCTCGCCGAGAACAGGGTGGGGTCCTCGAAGGCCACGGCGACCCTGGAGCGCAGTTCCTCGCGGGGGATCTCGGCGATGTCGACGCCGTTCAGCGTGATCCGGCCGGAGGTGACCTCGTACAGGCGCGGGACGAGGGCGGTGAGCGTGGTCTTGCCACTGCCGGTGGCACCGACGAGCGCCATGGACTCCCCGGCCCGTATGTGCAGGTCGATCCCGTCGAGGAGGGGCGGGGAGCCCGCAGGCGCGTCGGGATACCGGAACCGCACCCCCTCGAACCGGATCCCGGCCCCGTCCCACACCTGCCCTCCGGGCACAGGACGAGCTCCGACCGCCGGACCGGATCCACGGGCGGATGCGGAACGAACATCGGCCACCGGACCGGAACCGGCGGCGGATACCGGACGGACACCGGCCTCCGGTCCGGAGCCGGGGGCAGGCACCGGACGGGCCCCGGGCGCCGGGCCGGGATCAGGCGCGGGCGCGGGGCGGTCTTCCGGCCCGGGAGGGGTCCCGCCCTCCACCGCCGCGCCCGGCGACGAGTCCTCGGCGCTCCGCTTCACCGCGTCCTCCGGTGGCTCGTCCATCACCTCGAAGTAGCGTTCCGTGGCCGTGGCCGCCTCCTGGGTCATGGCCAGCAGGAACCCTATGGAGTCGACGGGCCAGCGCAGCGCGAGCGCGGTGCTGAGGAAGGCGACCAGCGTGCCCGCGGACAGTTCGCCGTCGGCGACGCGGACGGCGCCGAGGACCAGGGCCGCCCCGATGGCCATCTCGGGCAGCGCCACGATGACGCCCCAGATGGTGGCGAGCAGCCGCGCCTTGCGCAGTTCCGTGCCCCGCAGCCGGCCGGCGAGTTCCCGGAAGGCGCGCGCCTGGCTGCGGTGCCGGCCGAAGCCCTTGACGACGCGGATGCCGAGCACGCTCTCCTCGACCACCGTGGTCAGGTCCCCGACCTGGTCCTGGGCGCGCCGGGCCGCCTGCGCGTACCGCCGTTCGAAGACCGCGCAGGTCCACATCACGGGGACGGCCGGGGCGAGGATGACCAGGCCCAGCGTCCGGTCCTGCACCAGCATGATGGCCACGCCGACCAGGATCGTCACCCCGTTGACCAGCAGGAACGTCAGCGGGAAGGCGAGGAACATGCGCAGCAGCATCAGGTCGGTGGTGCCGCGCGAGAGCAGCTGGCCGGACGCCCAGCGGTCGTGGAAGGCCACCGGCAGGCGTTGCAGCCGGTGGTACAGGGCCGCCCGCATCTCCGCCTCGACGCGGGACAGCGGCCGGGCCACCAGCCAGCGGCGGATGCCGAACAGGACCGCCTCGGCGATGCCGAGCAGCAGCAGGTACAGCGCGCCGAGCCACACGCCCCCCGGGTCACGGTCGGTGACCGGCCCGTCCACCAGCCACTTCAGCACGAGCGGGATCACCAGCCCGGTACAGGAGGCGACGACCGCGACGGCCGCCGCGGTGAACAGCCGGGCGCGCACGGGACGGACGTACGGCCACAGGCGCAGCAGGGTGCGTACGGCGGAACGGTCGGCGGTTGCACGTGTCGTGGACATCACCGCGAGCGTACGGACCGGCGCCGGCCGGGCCCATCGAGTTTTGGCCGTACCCACCGGGACATCGGCCCTAGGACCCGGGGCCCAGAAGGCGACGACCCCGCAAACGCGCACCCCAACAGTCCGCATACCGAACATGAACATCCGGTCAACGAACCATTTCCGGCCAAGTTTGTGATGCGCTCCTGACAGGCAGTGAGTTCTCCTGCCACTCTTCCCAGGCCGACTCACAGCGACCCCACAGCCCCCCGTTCGCCCGCGTGGGCCGGCCGAGCACCCGCACCTGGTTCCGCGTAACGCCCTGTTCTGCCCGGACGCCCCGATCCACCGTCCGGTCTCCCCCGGCCGCGCGACCCGCGGTCTCGCAGAAGGAGTCAGTGTTGAGAAGCAGATCCTCTCGCGGACGCACCTCCCACACAGCACAGCCCCGCACCGCGCACCGCCGCACCGCCACCTG
>NZ_JACBWZ010000867.1 GCF_013870595.1 Streptomyces sp. WELS2
CCGCCCCGCCGAGGTGGTCGTGCCCGACCCGGCCGGCCTGGAGGAACTCGACGCCGCGGGCGTCGCGGTGCGCACCGGGCCGCCCACCGCGGCCTGGGTCGCCGACTGGACCGACCTCACCGAGGACCGCCCGGACACCCTGCTGCTGGACCTGATGTGCGCCCAGGAGTACTCGGGCGCCGACGCGCTGGGCCACGCGGCGGACGGCGCCGACTACACCTTCGTCCCCGGGCTGCGCCGACCGCTGCTGGTCCGCCGGTCCCTGCACCTCTCGGGCGCCCCGCCCGCGAGCTGGTGCGGGCGGGGCCACCGGCTGTTCGCCGTGCGCGGGAAGGAGCCGTCATGAGCCGAGTGATCCGGGCCCTGGTCTACGGCGACGTGGACCTCAACCTCATCGACGGCTCCGCCGTCTGGGCCCAGTCGACCGTGCAGGCGCTGTCCCTGGCCGGGTGCGAGACCCGGCTGGTGCTCAAGTCGCCGGTGCTGACCGGCCGGCTGACCGACCCGCTGGCCGGCCTGCCCGGGGTGAGCGTGGTCAGGCCCGCCGAGGAGCGCCTCGTCCCCGGGCAGGCCGGCCGGCCGCTGTCCCCGGTGCAGGCCTCGCGGCTGCTCACCGGGCTCGACCGGGACGAGCCCTGCGACCTGATCGTGCTGCGCGGCCGCCGCATCGTCGGCCAGGCCGTCGCCGACGGCCACTTCGACGGGCGGATCTGGGCCTACCTCACCGACATCCCGCAGTCCGCCGCCGCGATGACCGAGCGGGCCCGCACCGAACTCGGCCGCATCGCCGCCGCCTCCCGGCTGCTGCTGTGCCAGACCGAGGAGCTGCGCTGCTTCCTGGAGACCTGGGTGCCCGAGGCCTGCGGCCGCAGCGTGCTCTGCCCGCCCGCCGCGCCCGAACCCGGCTTCCCCGTGCCGGACCACGACCGGCCGCACGACCCGCTGCGGCTCGTCTACACCGGCAAGTTCGCCCCGCTGTGGAACACCCTGCCCATGACCCGGCTGCCCGCCCTGCTGGCCGAGCGGGGCATCCGGGCCGAACTCCACACCGTCGGCGACAAGATCCACGAGGACCCCGGCCACCCGGAGTTCCACGAGGCCATGTACCGGGCCCTGCACGGCTCGGCCCCCGGCGTCCGGCACCACGGCGGGCGGCCCCGCGAGGAGGCCATGCGGATCGCCGCCGGCTGCGACCTCGGGCTCGGCTGGCGCGACCCCCGGCTCGACGCCAGCCTCGAACTGTCCACGAAGGTACTGGAGTTCGGTGCCCTCGGCCTGCCCGTCGTGCTCAACCGCACGCCCGCGCACGAGGCGCTGCTGGGCAGCGACTACCCGCTCTACGTGCCCGGCCGCGCCGACACCGAGGACGCCGCCGAGGCCGTGGCCCGCGCCGCCCGCGACCCGGAGGCCCGCCGGCTCGCGGCCGGCCGCTGCCGCGACGCCGCGAGCCGGTACACCCTGACGGCCGCCGCCGGACGCTGGCGCGCCCACCTGGACCGGGTCTTCCCGTCCGCGCCCCGCGCCGTCGCCCGCCGCCCCCGCCCGCTGCGGATCGGCGTCGCCGGCCACGACCTGAAGTTCCTCACCCGGCTGCTGGACCACTTCCGCGCCCTGCCCGGGTTCGACGTCCGCGTGGACGCCTGGCCCGCGCTGGCCCGGCACGACCAGGCCGCGAGCCGCGACCTCGCCGACTGGGCCGATGTGGTGGTCGTCGAGTGGTGCGGCCCGGCGGCCGTCTGGTACAGCCGCCACAAACGGCGCGGCAGCCGGCTGGTGATCCGCCTGCACCGCTTCGAACTCGACGCCGAATGGCCGCGGCAGGTCGACATCGACGCCGTCGACCGGGTCGTCTGCGTCAGCCCCTACTACGCCCGCCGCACCCTGGAGCGCACCGGCTGGCCCGCGGACAAGGTCGTCACCGTGCCCAACTGGGTGGACGCCGACCAGCTCGACCGGCCCAAGGCGCCCGGCGCCCGGTTCCGGCTCGGCATGATCGGCATCGCGCCCAGCCGCAAACGCCTGGACCTCGGCCTGGACGTCCTCGAACTGCTGCGGGCCGAGGACCGGCGCTGGCAGCTGTCGGTCAAGTCCAAGCCGCCGTGGGAGTACTGGTGGATCTGGAACAAGCCGGAGGAACGCGCGCACTACGAGGCGATCCTGCGCCGCGTCCAGACTTCCCCGCTGCTCGAAGGGGCCGTCGTCTTCGACGACTTCGGCGCCGATGTGCCCACCTGGCTGCGCCGCGTCGGGCATGTGCTGTCCACCAGCGACGACGAGTCCTTCCACCTCGCCCCGGCCGAGGGCATGGCCTCCGGCGCCGTGCCGCCCACCTCGCGCCAGGTGACATCGCCTGCGTACGCGATGACGTGGGCGGCTTCGTAGACCTGGCGCAGCAGGGTGTCGGCGTCGAGCAGGCCCAGCTCGGCGGCCACCTGGTCCTGTTCCTGGAGGGCGAGCCGGTCGGTGGCGCGGCCGGTGGCCAG
>NZ_JACBWZ010000868.1 GCF_013870595.1 Streptomyces sp. WELS2
GACTTCCTCGCCCGCCTCGGCGTCCTGCGCACCCGCCGGATCCGCTGCCGCACCCACTACCGGCGCGACGAGATCCGCATCGCCGAGGTGGCCAGGATGTTCGAGAAGGGCTGGTGACGCGGACGCGCCCGCACCGGACGGCGAGCGCCCCCGGTGACGGCCGCCCCGGACGGCACGCCCCCCCCGCTGACGACCGCACACGACGGTGAGAAGGTGACGCCCATGGACCGGCCCGCGGAACTCGTGCCCCTGCACTACGTCGCCCTGGGCGCGCACGGCCCCGAGGACGTCGTCCCCGACCCGCACGGGCGCGTGCTGACCGGAGTGGCCGACGGGCGCGTCCTGCGCGTCCACCACCTCGGCGATCCGCGCACGGCCCGCACCGAGGTGCTGGCCCGCACCGGCGGCCGGCCCCTCGGGCTGGAGCTCCTCCCGGACGGCGACCTCGTGGTGTGCGACGCCGAACGCGGCCTGCTGCGGGTGGGCACGGACGACGGGACCGTCCGCGTCCTCGCGGACTCGGTGGCGGGGGAGCGGCTCCGCTTCTGCAGCAACGTCGTCGCCCTCCCCGACGGCACCCTGTACTTCACCGTCTCCAGCAGCCGCCACCCCCTGGACCGGTGGATCGGCGACATCGTCGAGCACACCGGCACCGGCCGGCTGCTGCGGCTGCCTCCGGAGGGCGGCGAGCCCGAGGTCCTGCTGGAGGGGCTGCGGTTCGCCAACGGCCTCGCCGTCGCGGCCGACGGCTCCTTCCTGGTGCTCGCCGAGACCGGCGCCTGCCGCCTCGTCCGCTACCGGCTCACCGGCCCCCGCGCCGGTCACGCCGAACCCTTCGCCGATCTGCCCGGCATGCCGGACAACCTCTGGCGCGAGGGTCCCGGCGGCCCGCTCTGGGTCGCCCTGGCCAGTCCCCGGGTCCCCCCGCTGGACCTGCTGCACCGCACTGCGCCGGCCGTCCGCCGCGCCGCCGCCCGGGCCGCGGTACACCTGCCGTACCGTCCGAGCGGGACCGCCGGCGTCGTCGCCGTGGACGACGAGGGGCGTATCGTCCACCACCTCACCCGCCGCCGGTCCGGCTTCCGCATGGTCACCAGCGTCTGCGCCACCGGTGACCACCTGGTGCTGGGCAGCCTGTGGGAGCCCGGGGTGGCGGTCTGCGCCCGGCCTGCCGCCCGCTGACCCGGCGGTACCCTGGGTTCCGGCCTTGATCGCCCGACGGGGCGGGGCCGAAAGAGGAGACGCGAGCGATGACAGCCCCGGAGACGCGGACCCGCGGCACCGGGGGTCTTCGCCGGGCGGGGGTCAGACGCGGTGGGCCGTCAGGGTGACGGTGAACGTCTCGATGAGGTTGCCCTGGGTGTCGTAGCGGCCCGAGGTGCCGGTCGAGGACCAGGTGTCACCGTTGATGGTGCCGGTCTGGTCGGCCTTGATGTAGGAGGCGACGGCGCCGGTGGAGTCGTAGATCGGGTGCTCCAGGTGGAAGGTGAACGAGGAGCCGCTCTGCTTCCAGGTGCCGGTGGCGAGGTAGGCGTTGTCCTCCGGGATCATCTTCAGGGTGCCGTTGCCGTAGAAGAAGAAGTGCGGCTGGACGGGGTTGGAACCGGCGGTGCCGGAGCCCTGCCACTCGCCGGCCAGGCTGCTGTACGTCACGTCGGCGGCGACCGGGACGTCGGCGTTGGCGGTGGCCGCGGACGCGGTGGCGGCGCCCAGGCCCGTCAGGGCGAGTACGGCGGTGGCGGCGACGACGCCGACGCGGGTGGCGATGCTGCGCATGAGGTGCCCTCTTCCAGATGAGGTGTCGATGGTGAGCTGATGCGTGGAACCGCTCGGGTGGTACGTGGTGCGTGGTGCTTGATACGTGGTGCGTGGTGCGTGGTGCGAAAAGGAGTCTGTTTCGGCCGCCTAGAGCGGCGATCGAGTGCTGCTCGCAAGGAGGCTGACGTATCGTCAGGGAGCCAGTTCCCGGAAGGCGCCGCCGAAGTAGAGCATCGGGCGCCCCTCGCCCTCCCCGGTGTGGGTGACCTCCGCGACGAGGATCATGTGGTCGCCCGCGGTGTGCCGCTGCCGGATCCGGCAGGCGAGCGTGGCCAGGGCGCCGCGCACCGCCGGTGTGCCGTTGGGCAGCGTCTCGAAGGCGCCGTCGGTGAACTTGTCGGCGCCCCGGGTGGCGAACCGTCGTGCGACGGCCGCCTGGTCGTGGGCGAGGATGCTGATCCCGCAGTCGGCGGCCCGGGTGAACGTGTCGTACGACGTGGCGGTCTCGGCCAGACAGACGAGCACGAGCGGCGGACGCAGCGACACCGAGCAGAAGGAGCTCGCGGTGAAGCCGTGCGGCGCCCCGAGCGCGTCGCGCGCGGTGACCACGACCACCCCGCTGGCGAACCGGGCCAGGGCCGCCCGGAAGCTGTCGGCGTCGACGCCCCGCACCGTATCGGTGATGCCGCCGGTCACGTATCGACCCTCCCGGTGTCCTC
>NZ_JACBWZ010000869.1 GCF_013870595.1 Streptomyces sp. WELS2
GGTGCCGCCGCCGCCCATCGAGTGGCCCATGACGCCGAGGCGGCTGGAGTCGATGCGGTTCTCGCCGACCGGTGGGACACGGAGCCGTACCCGCCGTCCGGGAAGACGGTGTGGGCGGAGGTGGATGTCGTCAGCCGGGGCCGGCCGCCGATGAAGGGCCGGTGAACCGCCCGGACCTGGGTACCCGCGTCGCACGACGGAAATACCGCACGCCACGCAGGTCTGGAAGGTGATCGCCGTGACCCGTACGCAGCCCCACTACGAGGCAGGCCGTCAGGCGCACGGATCCGAACCGGTGGGCGAGCTGGTCCAGCGGGCCTCGCAGCAGCTGACCGAGCTGGTGCGGGGCGAGCTGCGCCTGGCGCAGGCGGAGATGAAGGAGAAAGGCAGGCGTTACGGCAAGGGCGGCGGACTGTTCGGCGGTGCGGGGCTGTTCGGGTTCCTGACGCTCCAGGCCCTGGTCGCCACCGTGATCGCGGCGCTGGCCGTGCCGCTGCCGGTGTGGGCCGCCGCCCTGATCGTCACCGCCGTGCTCGGCGTGATCGCCGGGGTGATGGCCCTGACCGGGAAGAAGCAGATCGCCGAGGCGGCGCCGCCCGCGCCGGAGCAGGCGATCAAGAACGTGAAGGCCGATGTGGCCGAGATCAAGGAGAGTGCGCACCGATGACCCAGCCGCCCCACGACGAGCCCACCGCGTCCGGCCCGGAGGAACTGCGCGAGCAGGTCGAGCTCACCCGTCAGGAGCTGGGTGAGACGGTCGAGGCGCTCGCGGCGAAGACGGATGTCAAGGCCCGCGCCAAGGAGAAGGCCGCCGAGGTGCGGCAGCAGGCCTCGGAGGTGACGGAACAGGCCGCCGCCAAGGCCGCGCAGGCGGGCCGGCTGTTGCAGGAGAAGACTCCGGAGCCGGTGTGGCAGACCACCGCGCAGACCGCGCGCTGGACCCGCGACAACCGCGTTCTGCTGCTCGCCGGCGGCGCGACGCTTGTGCTGTGGCTGGCCTGCCGCCGCAAGAAGTAGCCGTAGGGACGCGAGAGGGGGCCGGCACCCACGGGTGACGGCCCCCTCTACGGCTTGTTCACTTCCGCTTGACCGGCGGGCACGTGCCGGTCTCCTCACCGATGGAGTTGATCTCGGCGTTGGACCGCACGTCGTCCGCGTAGTTGATCTTGTCCGTGCACTTCTTGTCGTCGGACGCCGGCTTCTGCACCGGCGGACACGTGCCGGTCTCCTCGCCGATGGAGTTGATCTCGGCGTTGGAGCGCGGGTCGCCCGCGTAGTTGATCTTGTCGGTGCACTTCACGGCGGTCTTCGCGGGCGCCCCCGTCGACTTCCCCGCCGTGGTGGCGGACTTGCCGGGCGCGCTCGAGGAACCGGTCCCCGTGGTGTCGGACTTGCCGGCGGACGTGTCCGACGACTTGCCGTCCGCGCTGCCGGACCCCGGGGTGCTCGTGGCCGTGGCCGTGGCCGACGCGTCGCTCGCCGTGGCGGTGGGGGTCGTCTTGGCGTCCCCGTCGCTGCTGCACGCCGTCAGCGCCAGGCCGAGGGCCACGGCGGAGAGGGTCAGTGCCGAGATCTTCCGAGTGCGCATGCTGGTGTCCGTCCTCTGCTGGCGAGCGATCCGGGCGGCTGTTCGCCCGTATGGCCTTCTGCCCTCATTGACAGGCGGTCCGGGCGGCCGAGTTGCCTCGTACTCGCGCTCAAGACACGTTCGTGACATGACGCGGACGGTGCCGCGACGTGCCCCCGGCCAAAGAGGGCGGAACCAGGCCGCGGCCGGACCCGGTTCAGCCCGTGATGACCAGGAGATCGGAAGCGGTCAGCGCATAGGGATAGACGTTGCTCACGGCGTAGACGCGGAACCCGAGGGGAGCCTGTCCCGGGGCCAGGGTGAAGGAGAAGGAGTTTTCGGTGACGGGCCGGCTCGACACGAAGCACGGCTCTCCCGGCACTTCGCCCGTGCCGCACAGGCCCGTACGGTAGTAACGCGTGACGGTGTCGGCCGGGTCCTTCGGTGCCCAGGTGACGGTGACCAACCGGGTCGCCGCGTCATAGGTGTACGCGAGACCGGTCGGCTTGGGCGCGAGCACCGAGGAAGTCGGCGCGGCGGCCGCGGCCTTGAGCGGCTGGGCCGTGGTCCTGAGCGGCTGGGCCGCGGCGGGCAGGGCCGACCCTCCGAGCGCCACCACCAGTCCCGCGCCCGCGATCCCCACTCTGCTCCACCACGTCTTCGACAGCGTCATGGTCCCTCCCCTTGGTAGGCGTCCGGGTCGGCGTCATCCGCCGGCCGGCTGCCGGAGAGATCATCACCCCCGCCCGGCAACCACATGACCGGTACATGAACGAGCGACGGCATGTGCCCGACGCCGGCCGCGGAACCGGGTATTCGGGCCGCGACGGGGCCGGATACGCTGCGCGGGAGCTGATCCGGCAAAGGAGCGGTGTATGTACGCCCAGGGACATCGAGCACAGCAACG
>NZ_JACBWZ010000087.1 GCF_013870595.1 Streptomyces sp. WELS2
CCCCGGTCTGGACCCGGACCTCGGCCGAGCCGTCGGCGGCCCGCCGCTCAAGGGACATGGCGGTGAGGTGGGCGGTGGTGTCCAGCAGGACGACCCGGCTCGCGGCGGGTGTGCCGTCGGCCACCGTGAGCGGGGCCCAGCCGTGCCGTTTGCCTTGCGCGCGTACCGTCCAGCCCACGCCGTGCGCCCAGTTGACGATGTCGAGCACGTCCTGGGGGTGGTGCGGGGTGCACGTCCACAACTGGTCGGTGTGAATCTCGCCGGCCCAGTTCTCGTAGACGCGCCGGTAGATGTCGGGTCCGGCGGGGAAACCCGGCGGCGCCGGGGGCGCGTCGGCGGCGTACGCGCCGTCCGGCCGGACCAGGCCGCGCAGCAGCCACACCGCGCCACCCGCGGCGGCCGACGACGCGAGCAGGGCGCGCCGTGACAGCCCACCACCACGAACCGAAGGATCGCCCGCCATCTCCGAGACCTCCCCTGTCCCGCCGAACCCAGCCGTACCGAGCCGGTCGAGTGCACACGCTACCGGGCAACAGGCGTTCCTCACCCTGGTGTTCGGCGGTTTTCGCGACGCGGGACCGCCGCCGCCCGCACACGCGTGGACGATGCCCCGTCCGGTGCGGGGCCGCGGCCTTCAGTGTCTACGACAATCCGAGCTCGGTCGGATGAACTTCTTCTGTGGTAAATGCCGCTGTGGCACTCTGTCCGCACCTTGATATGCCACGTACAGGGGGGCGGAATGAATCGAGCACGGGAGTCGGTAGAGGTCGGTCTGGTCTTCAGCGATCCGGACGGCGCGGAGACGACCGAACGCGAAATGGAGTCACTGATCGAGGAACTCGACCAGCTCCCTTTGCTCCGAATGGAACACAGGCCGGCCCCGCCGGCACCCCGCGGTACCCGGGCCGGTGACGTCACCGTCTACAGTTCCTTGGTCCTGGGCCTGGCCGGAGCACCCGCCGTCCGGTCGCTGGTCCTGCTGGTCCAGGACTGGCTGGCCCGTCGTACCTCGGGCACGGTCACCCTCCGGATCGACGGCAACGAGCTGGTCCTGGAAGCCGGTTCGCCCGCCGAGCGCCGACGGCTCGCCGAGGCCTTCCTGGCCCACCTCGCGTCCACCGCCCGTCCTGAGGACTCCGATGGCTAAGCGGGCCTTGGTGCTCGCCACCGAGACGTACGACGATTCCCACTTCACGTCTCTTCCCGGCGCGACATCCGACGCCGAACACTTACGCGATGTCCTCGGCGACTCCGCGGTCGGCGGGTTCGAGGTGAACGTCCTGGTCGACCAGCCGACGCGGGAGTGGAAGATGGCGATCGAGCGGTTCTTCGGCTCCGCCGCCCGCGACGACACCCTGTTGTTGCACCTGTCCTGCCACGGCCGCAAGGACCGCCACAACCGGCTGCACTTCATCACCCGGGACAGCGTGTTCGATGCGCTGACCGCCACCTCGGTCGACGCGGAATTCATCGCCGCCCGTATGGAAGAGAGCCGCAGCCGACGCATCATCCTGCTGCTCGACTGCTGCTACAGCGGAGCTTTCAACAAGGGAATGCGGACCCGCGGCGACCAGAGTGTCGAGCTGAAGGAGACCTTCGAGGGGAGCGGGCGGATCGTCATCACCTCCTCCACCTCCCTCCAGTACAGCTACGAGACGGCGCCCGAGGACGACCGGGCCAGCAGAGACGAAGGCGAGCCCTCGGTGTTCACCTCCGCGATCGTGCACGGCCTGCGGACCGGGGACGCCGACCTCGACCAGGACGGTGTCATCACCGCCGACGAGCTGTACCAGTTCATCAGCCGCCGGGTATCCGAGCAGGTGCCCCACCAGACACCGACGCTGAGCGTCACTTCGGCCGAGGGGGAGCGATTCGAGCTGGCCCGCAACCCGCGCGCCGCCGAGCTGGCCGCCCTGGCCCTGCGCCGCGCAGTCGACGGCGACGGCGAGCTTTCGGACCCCGTGAGGAAACTGGCGCTCATCGAGGCTCACCGCCGCACGCAGGAGTCGCAGGCCAGGGCAGCCGAGCTGAGCGAGCAGATCGAGAGGGCGAAAGCAGAGGCGGCCCGGAACAACGGTGCCCGGGCCCGGACCTCCCGGCAACTGTCGCGGATGCTGGGTCTGCTGTTCGCGATCACCGGAGGGGCGGCCGGTATGTGGGCGGCCTCGTTCTGGGTGACCGGCTTCACGCTGCCCGGCGGCGGCGGGAAGTTCCCGGCGCTGGCGATCTGCGCCGGGGTCCTCAACCTCTCCTTCACCGTCGCGATCGCCGGGACGATCACGGCGACGGTTGGTGCGGGAGCGGGCCTGGGCGGCCTGATAGCGGAGGAGAGGCCGTTCGCCCGTGGGGAGCCGACCAGGCGGAAGGTCCTGTGGGGCCTCCTGGTCGGCGGTGCCGTCGCCCTCGCGCTCCTCGTGTTCGCCGCCGAGGCGATCTGGCTGGTGCCCGCCACCCTCCGTCTCGGAGGATGGATCTCAGGGCTGGCGGGATTCCCCGTAGACGTCCCGTCCGGCTGGGACGCCTTCCTGGTCGCGCTGTCCGGGAGTGTCGGGGTGTCTGCCGCCGCAACCGTGACCCGTGCGCGCACGCCCGACGAGGAGGTCATCGAGGAGACGGGCCCCGGCTACGTCAGACGAGTGCGATACAAGAAGTTCGGTCCGTTCCGCTGGACGGAGGAGCACAGGCAGGAGGGCGATTTCGACTTGTTCTGAGCCCGGGCGTCGGTAGCCCACCGGTCCCACCAGCCGGGCTTGGAGGAACAGATCGTGCGGGCGGCCGTGGACGACCGCACTCGCCCGGCCGGACGCATGATGATCGCGGCCGTCCGCAGCCGTTTCGCAGCGGCCCGAAGGCCGACCGCCTCCCGGAGCAGGAGACCTGCGTCGACGTCGACATGGTACGGCGAACCCGCCGGACCCTCGAGGCCGCCGGACACCCGGCAGGCCGGCAGCCAGCGCACCCCTGAGCTACAGGCGGACGACGACCAGCGCGATGTCGTCGCAGCCGCCGTCGGCGACGCCGAGGGGGGCGAGCAGGGTGTCGGCCAGGGCATCGGGAGCGAGGTGCGCCTGGGAGCGAGGTGCGCCTGGGGCGAGGGTGTCGGTGAGGCGGCGCAGGCCGACATCGATGTCCTCGCCCCCGGCGTTCGACCAGTCCGTCGGTGTACAGCACGAGGGTGTCGCCGGGCGTGTACGGCACGGTGGCCTGCACGCGCCGGACGACGTCGACAGGGATGCCCAGCGGCGGCGCGGTGGTCTGGTCGAGGAGGACGACGGCGCCGACATGGCGGGCGAGGGCAGGCGGCAGGTGGCCGACACCGGTGTAGGTGATCTGCCGGCGGTGGGCGTCGACGACGGCCCCCGCCCGGGGGTGCCGAAGCGGACCTCGATCGACTGAGCGGAGCGGACCCAGCCGAGCCGGATCATATGGTCGAAGCCGACCCTGCGTACCTCGAGCCGGGCGGCGGCCTGCTCGGGTCCGAGCGAGGTGTCGGCGGCGGCCGACTCCGCCGAATACTCGCGTCGGCAGCCCTGGTGACCTGGCCGGGGTGGTGCAGCGTCACGTCCGGGGTCGCGCTCAGGTCGGCCAGCAGACTGCGGTCGAGGAACCGGCGCACGACGAGCGCCGTCACGTTCGCCTGCTCACCGCGAACGCCGGCTCCGGGTCCGCCTCCGCCCGCCCGGCGACAGCGTCGCCGCCATCCGTCTGCGGCGTCGGCGACCGTGCTGGTCGTAATTCTCAACGAGTGGCTGTGACCAGCACCGACCTGACATGTCTTAGCCGTCGGTGTCGAGCGCCGTGCCGTACAGGCGGTCCACCTTCAACCGGATGATCACCCGGCGCTCGGCTACCAGCTGCTCCAGAAACGTCCTTTCATCCTCCGGCTTCGCGGCTTGCGGGATCATCTCGAGGAGTTCCCGCCCGACGTCGTCGCCGGGAACGGTGGTGCTCTCGGAGACCTCGGCCTCGCCTTCAGCGACGGCAAACGACCACACGTCGCCGCCCTGCACATGAAACGCCGCACGCGGATTGCGCCGCAGATGCCCGATCTTGACCCGGTCGGCCGTCGTCGAGAACCGCACCATGCGGGCTTCGGGATCCCAGTTGTACAGCACGGTGGTCAGGTGGGGGTGGCCACTGCGCTTGACGGTGGCGAGTGTGCCGAACCGCTGCCTGCCAAACAGGCTGGAGACGGCTTCATCGGACAGTGGGCCGATCACGTGGAGGTGGAGGAAAACGGCGGGCCCGGGGGCTGTTGGCCCTGATAGAACATGGGGCGATGGGTATTCAGGAACGTGACCGCAAGGTATGCCGGCCTCTGCGACGGGCCGGCCTCGAGGTGATCCCCAACGCTGTGCCACCGGGCACGATGCCGTTCGTCCGCGGATACGGTGCGGAGGACGTGGCCGGAGGCTTCTCCCACCGATACGAAACCTCGCGGCTGGTTGAGCGCCTCAATGCGGACTGGTACGACCTTGCGGTCTCCTCGGGCCTTTTCGACCACCGGCGCGAGTTCCTCGTGCAGCTTCCGCAGGGCACCCGTTCGCACCGGGCCGCCCTGCGGCACATGCACAGCGGCAGCCATGCACCGGCACTCTGGACCCGCGTCCGGCTGCTGGATCGCTGGGACATCATGGGCCGAGGCGCGGCATCGGCGTTCCTGGGCGTGTACTCGGGCCACCCGGGCTTCGGCATGATGGCTCTGGACGGCAGCGTGTACGTCTGCGCCTCGACGGGCGAGACCGGCATCAACGTCCTCGTGGTGCGTCACCCGGACCGCTCGGAGAACGTCCTGCGACACCTTGAGTGGATCGCGCGTTACGACAGCCCCTATGCAAACCACGAGGAGAAGCAGCGTGCCGCCGTCTGGCTCGCCAGCCGTGCAAGGGGCCTTCCGGGTCGCTGATGGCGAGATCCCGGACGGGCTGGCTGATCATGCGCGGAGCCAGGTAACAAGGGTGGCCGCGGTGACCGTGCCGAGGAAGACGTACCCGCGCTTGTCATATCGCGTTGCGACGGCGCGGGAGTTCTTCAGCTTGTTGATGGGCCTCTCCACGGCGTTGCGCTTCTTGTACCGCTCCTCATCGAACCCCGGTGGTCGTCCGCCTGGAGATCCCTTGCCCAGGCGGGCGGCCTGACTGTCGGCCTTCCCCGGGATCGTGTGCCGGATGTCGCGCCGCCGCAGGTACTGACGGCAGGGACCGTTGCTGTAAGCCTTGTCGGCCGTGACACTGTCGGGCTTCTTGCGGGGCCTGCCCAGCCCGAGCCGGGGGACCCGGATCTTCTCCAGCACCGGAACGAACTGGGTGCGGTCGGCCCGCTGCCCCGGCGTGACGATCAGGGACAGCGGACGGCGGAAGCCGTCTGCGCTCAGGGGAATCTAATAACTCAGCAGTGAGCCCGAGCACGGAAGCGCAAGGGCCCGCTGTGTGAGGTGGAAGCCTGCCCCCGTTCCGGGACTGTGATCCCTCGGGTCAGACCGGCTCCTCCTCACCGTGCCGCCGGGTGGAGGCCCAAGGTGGATCCGGGGACGCGATCCCTTCGGCAAGACCGCGCCCCGCCCGGTGGCACCGCACCCAGCCAGGTTTTCATGTCCCCAGCCCGCCGGCAGGGGCCGACCTCTCAGAAGTTCGCGAGCCCAGAGCTCTCCAGCAGACCGAGGTCCCTGCCGGTCGCTGGAGACACGAACGGCTCATGAGATGGCGTGCCCCCGAGCACTTCTATTAGAGCGCCGCGTGCTCCGCACGGAGCCGAGGGGTGCCGAGGCGGGTGACGGTGATCGGCAGCCACGGCACCCTGATCGGGCCCGTCGGCCCCGGCGGGGCATGTTCAGTGCGCGTTGGCAGGCCAAGGTCCTGGCCGGCTTCTTTGGCGGGGGAGCGGGACCGGTGCGTCGTCCATGGACTGGCCTGGCGAATGGAGGCGGCGAAGGCCAGGTTCGGGCACTGTCTGGCCGGTGACCTCCGGCTTCTGCCGTGGCCGGTTGGCCGGTTGGCGGGTGAGGGTGATCTCGTGTTCGCTGGCCCGTATCACGGGTGAACCGTGGTGAGGTATGGGCGTCACCTGTGGTCGCTACGATGCGCGCCGGGGTCGCGTCCCAGAGGGGCGCGGAAACGTTTCCTGAGGGGGATCACCTGTGTTCGTGCTGTCCATCGTGCTGCTCATAGCGGCCGTCGTCCTCTTTCTCGTCGGCCGGCTCCGGGAGGTGAAGGGCTGGAAGCTCGGGGCGGCGCTCAGCGGCGTGGCGGGGCTGCTGGCGGCGACGTTCGCCTGTGTGCATGTCGTGAGTGCCTACGAGGTCGGCGTCCCGGTGACCTTCGGGAAGACCGGTACGCCGCTGACGTCCGGGGTGCACTTCAAGTCGCCGTTCACCGACGTCACGTCCTTCTCGACCCGTCCGGTCGATCTCGATCTCAACGGCAAGGACGTCGTCGAGGTCCGCTCCTCGCAGGGCGGTGTGCTGTACGCCGACGTCACCCTCAAGTGGGCCGTGGTGCCGGCGAAGGCGGTTGAGCTGTACCGGCTGGCGGGCAGCGAGGAGGCTGTCGAGCAGCGGCTGGTGCTGCCCGACGCCCGCGAGATCATCCGCAACGTCTTCGCCAAGCACACGAGCGAGGAGGGATACGCTTCCGCGCGCGAGCAGATCGGTTCCGAGATCGCCGGCCTCGTCAAGGGGCGTCTGGCGCCGCGCGGGATCGACGTCACCACCGTCAACCTGCGCAATGTGCGGCCGTCGGACAGGCTGCAGGACCAGATCGACAAGAAGATCCAGCAGGAGCAGGCCACCGAGCGGGCCACGGAGGCGGCCCGTACGGCGAAGGCGGAAGCGGAACGCAAGCGGATCGAGGCGGAGGGCATCGCCGCCGCCAACAAGATCATCGAACGCTCGCTCAGCGACAAGGTGCTGTACAACCAGTGTCTGGAGGCCTACAAGGAGGCCGCCAAGGCCAATCCCGTCTATGCGGTCCCCTGCGGCACGGACGCTAACGGCACACCGGTGATTGTGGACAGCGGTAAGAGGTGACACAGGCGCCGAGAGGAAGTTCCCCCGGTGCTTCCGCGTGATCGAAGGGACATTCCTCATGGCCGACAGCAAGCGTGAGCAGTTCGACGCGAACGACACCGACCACGACGGCTACATCACCGCCACGGAACTCAAGCCCTCCCTGAAAGGAAACGGCCACATAGGCGAGGAGCACATCGCCACCATCGTCCGGATGGCCGACGTGACGGCGACCACCGAATCGACTCGACGAGTACAGCCGATTCGTCCGCTGACCAGGCGATGTCACTTGCGGAGTTCCTCTGCCTGCTTTCCACGACAGGCAGAGGAACACTCTGTCCACGCGGTACCGCTCCCTGACGGGCAGCAACTTTCCACGCAGGAGCGGGGGAGTTCGGGCTCGTTCCTCGGCGGTGACTGAGGTCTTCAGCGCTGCCGCTCCTCAGCCGACGCGGCGTACCACGTAGGCGGTGCCGACCGTTTCGGGTGTGGCGGAGTCCGCCCGGACCACGAGGCGCGGCGCTGCCGTGGTGAGGCGGAACCCCTTCGTCGCCGGCTGCGCACAGTCGACGAGTCTGACGGCCTCAGCGGTGCCGGATACGGCCGTGAACGTGACCGTGCCCTTTCCCGCGCAGGCCACCTCTACACGCAGCGCGGTGCCGGACTCGATGGTCTCGTCCAAATTCTGTCCGGGGATCGCGAGCGTCCCGGACGCCATGAAGCCGTCGTCGTCCGTGCTCGGCCGGCCGGTGCCGCCGAGCAGGCGGCGTGCTTTGTCGTCGAGCCGCTCACGGCCGGGGCGGGACACCCTCTGTGCCGGGGATGCGGCCGGAGCGTTGGCGGTCGTCTTCTTCGGCGAGGAAGCCCTTGGCATCCCGGCCGAGCCGGAGCAGGCCGGCGCCACGGCTGTCAGGAGTGCGACGGCGGCCAGGGCCGTGGTTGTACGGCGGGTGCGACGGTACATGGGATCCCCCGATGAGCGCGAGCCGGACCGGACGGGTGCACGGAACTCCGTGATCATCCCTTGCAGATCCCCGCTCCGGAAGTACTTGCCCAGACCAGTGGCACCGATCGCGCCCACCCCGCGCCGTTCCTCGTCTTCCCTGGCGCATGCGCGCTCCATGTGCGGTCGCCAATGAGCCCCTGCCAACCTGGTGGTGAGACCAAGGGGTCGCGGTGACGGGACGACGAAGCCTCAGTAGGCGGGTTGCCGACTACGGGGCGCGTGGCAGTATCCGCATAGCGGGCGCGGGGGTCCAGTGCGTGGTGTGGTGGTGGGCGCGGGCGGCGAGCTGCCGGGAGAACGCGCCGCCGCGGGCAAACACCGTTGCAGTACTAGGGTGTGTCCCCCGGTGCCGCCGCGCCCAGCGCGCTCAGGATCAGTTCCAGCGCCGTCTCGAACGAACTGCCCGCCATCAGAGGCAACTCCGCGCGCGCCGCGGTCAGGTGCGGGTGGCGGGCGTCGGGCAGTTCGGCGTAGGCGCCGGTCCAGGCCCGGTCGTCGGCCTCGCGGCGCTCCGGCGGGAGCGCCAGGTGGGCGGCGTCGAGGGCCGCGTGGCCCAGCACGGTGTCCACGAATGCCGAGTACTGGCGCACGGCGTCGGCGTCGCTGAACCCGGCCCGGCGCAGCAGCCCGATCCCCGCGTCCACGGCTTTGATCTCGTGGGGCCGCCGCGTCACCCGGTACGCGGCGAGCGCGGCCACCCGCGGCTGCTCCCGGTAGCCGCGGTGGATCCGCAGCGCCATCTCGCGCAGCGCGTCCCGCCACGGCATGCGGTCGGGCTCGAACCCGGCCATCGCGTCGCCGATGATCCGGTCGGCGACGGCCAGCAGCAGATCGTCGGTGTTGTGGAAGTACCGGTACAGCGCGCTCGGATCGCAGCCGAGGGCGGCGCCGAGCCGCCGCACGCTCAGCGCGTCCGGGCCGTGCTGCCTGACGAGCCGCAGCGCGCAGTCGACGATCACGTCCTCGGACAGCAGCACCCCCGACCTGGTCGGTCTGCGCCGTCGCCGCTCCGCCGGAATCCGTCCGTCCGTCACTGCACGAACCCCTTCCCTCGGCTCTGAACCGTTCCATGAGCGCCTTATGTCAACACCATTGACGCAATGTTGACAAGGCCGGTTTGATCACAGCCTCCTCCCACACCTCCCGTTCTCCGGTTCCAGGAGTCTGTCCATGAGAAGTGAACCCCCCGGCCTGCGGCGTTCCCTCGGCGTCGTCGACGGCATCGCCATCGCGGCCTCCAGCACGGCCGCCACCACGAGCATCGGCATCGGCATGGGCTCGCTCGCCGCGACCGTGGGACTTCAGGCGCCGGCGATCCTGCTGGTGGCGTTCGTTCCGATCCTCGGCATCGCGACGGCGTACGCCCGGCTCAACCGGCACGAGCGGAACATGGGCAGCGGCTACGTCTGGGTCGGCCGCTCGCTCGGTCCCTGGCTCGGCTTCCTCACCGGCTGGGTCACCCTGGTCGGCACCCTGATCTTCATGGCGTACACGAGCGCGGTGACCGGCTCGGTGTTCCTCCAGTTCGCGGACAAGGCCCGTCTGCACGCGCTCGGCGGGCTGCGCCTCGACCCGAACTCGACGGTGCTGTCCACCGTGGTCGGCCTGATGGTGCTGGCGGCCGTCACGGTCACCGCCGTCACCGGGGTGCGCAAGGCGACCCGGCTCCAGACGTGGCTGCTGGTCTTCGAGTACGCGGTGCTGCTCGGCTTCTGCGGCTGGGCGATGGCCACCGGCGCGCACGGTTTCTCCTGGTCGTGGCTGAACCCGTTCGCCGTGCATGACGGCACCGGCTTCGCCCAGGGCCTGGTCCTGGCGGTGTTCTTCTTCTGGGGCTGGGACGCGGCGTTCAGCGTCACCGAGGAGACCCACGACGTACGGGACGCGGGCCGCGGCGGATTCATCGCGCTGTTCACCATGCTGGCGCTGTTCCTGTACGGGTCCGTGGCCTTCCAACGCGAGATGTCGCTGCCCGAACTCCTGGAGCAGGGCCCGCAGGCACTCACCTACCTCGGTGTGAAGCTGGCGGACGAGCCGTGGGCGAGCCTGCCGCTGCTGGCGCTGCTGTTGTCGGCGGTGGCGTCGTTGCAGTCCAGCGTGATCCCGACGGCGCGCGGGCTGCTGGCAATGGGCCGGGACCGCACGATGGGCCAGGTGTGGACGCGGGTCAGTCCGCGCTACGGCTCCCCGGCGGTCGGCACCGTCCTCGTCACGTCGATCTCTGTGGCCGTGGCACTGCTGGCGCTCGCCATCCCCAAGCTGAACGAGATGATCCTCGCGGCCGTGAACTCGATCGGTCTCGTGGTCGCCCTGTACTACGGCCTGACCGCACTCGCCTGCGCGGTGCGCTTCCGAGGCATGCTGCGCACGGCGCCCCGCGAGGCGCTGCGTGCGGTCATCGCGCCAGGCGTGAGCGGGATCGCGTTGCTGGGCATCGGCTGCTACCTCGGACGGCACTACGCGACGATGAGCGACCGCTTCGAACTCAGCCCGGACAACGGCTGGTTCATGCTCTCGGTGCCCGCCGCGATCCTGCTGTCCGGGCTCGTCATGGCTGCCGTCGCCAAGTACCGCCGCCGCTCGCCGTACTTCGTCGCCGGACACAGCACCGGTGTCGGCACCGACACCGTCTCGTCGGCCGCGACCGAAGCCCCCCGGCACCCGTAGAACCCGGGACACCGGCAGAACTCGAAACAGCCTTACTGACACCAGGAGTTGCCTCATGTCCGACACCACTATCGCTGACCTGGTCTTCACCGGCGGCCCTGTCCACACCGGTTCGCCGGCCCGGTCCCGGGCGACCACCGTGGCCGTGCGCGGCGAGCGGGTCGTCGCCGTCGGACACGACGAGGTGCGCGAGCTGATCGGCCCGCGCACCGAGGTCGTGGACCTGGCCGGCCGCCTGCTGGTGCCGGGCTTCCAGGACGCGCACGCGCACCCCGTCGGCGGCGGCCTGGAGATGGGCCAGTGCGACCTGAGCGGGGCGACGACCCGGGCCGAGTACCGGGAGCGGATCACCGCGTACGCCCGGACGCACGCCGACGCCGAGTGGATCACCGGCGGCGGCTGGGCGATGGAGGCGTTCCCCGGCGGCCTGCCGACGGCTGCCGAACTGGACGACCTCGTGTCCGACCGGCCGGTCTACCTGGTCAACCGCGACCACCACGGCGCCTGGGTCAACTCCCGTGCCCTGGAGCGGGCGGGACTCGACGCCCGTACGCCCGACCCGTCCGACGGGCGGATCGAGCGGCACCCGGACGGCACGCCGACGGGCATGCTCCAGGAGGGAGCCGCCAACCTGGTGGGCCGTCTGGTCCCCCAGGTCACCCGTGAGGAACGGGTGGCCGGGCTGCTGCGCGCCCAGGAACTGCTGCACTCGCTCGGCATCACCGCCTGGCAGGACGCCCTCCTCGGCGAGCACGCCAATCTCACCGACCCCACCGACGCGTACCTGGCCTGCGCCGAGGACGGCACCCTCACCGCGCGGGTCGTCGGCGCGCTGTGGTGGGACCGGGCGCGCGGCACCGAGCAGATCGAGGAATTGGTGGCCCGGCGCGCGGCGGGCACCCGGCGGCGGCTCCGCTCGACGACCGTGAAGATCATGCAGGACGGCGTCGCCGAGAACGGCACGGCGGCGCTGCTCAGCCCGTACCTGGACGGCTGCGGGTGCGTGTCCGACAACAGCGGGATCAGCTTCGTGCCGCCGGAGGACCTGAAGCGATACGTCACCGAGCTGGACGCCCACGGTTTCCAGGTGCACTTCCACGCGCTGGGCGACCGCGCGGTGCGGGAGGCGCTGGACGCGGTGGAGGCGGCCCGGCGGGCCAACGGCCGTACGGACACCCGGCCGCACCTGGCCCACCTGCAAGTGGTACACCCGGACGATATCGGCCGGTTCCGTGAGCTGGGCGCGACGGCCAACCTCCAGCCGCTGTGGGCGGCGCACGAGCCGCAGATGGACGAGCTGACCATCCCGTTCCTGGGCGCGGAGCGGGCGTCGTGGCAGTACCCGTTCGGGGCGCTGCTGCGGTCGGGGGCGACGCTCGCGGCGGGCAGCGACTGGCCGGTGAGCAGCCCCGATCCACTCCAGGGCATCCACGTGGCGGTGAATCGGGTGGCGCCGGACGCGCCCGCGGGGACGCCGGTCTTCCTGCCCGGGGAGCGCATCGGACTGCACGACGCGCTGACCGCGTACACGGCCGGCAGTGCCTACGCGAACCACCTCGACCACGAGACGGGCACGGTCGCCGAGGGGTTCCTGGCGGATCTGGTGGTACTCGACCGTGATCCGTTCGCCGGGCCGCCCGAGGAGATCGGTGCGACGCGAGTGGAGCAGACCTTCGTGGGCGGGCGCCGGGTGTTCGGCTGAGTCAGGCGTCGGCGGCGCCACGGAAACCGCAGCGTCCGCTGCGGGAGTCTGGAGTGTTGCGGGTGCGGGCGGCTCCCGGGACAGCACACCTAAAGGGTGTTGCACAAGGTCGTGTTTGGGCAGGTCAAGGCCGGTGCTGGTGGTCTTCTGGTCATGATGCGAGGGCGAGGTTGTGTATGTGGGCGACGGCCTGGACCGCGTGGTGGAGCCCATCGCCGCGCTGCCGGCAGTCGTGGAGGATCTTGTAGTTCTTCATCCGGCCGATCACATGCTCCACTCGTGCACGCACCTTGCGGTGGGCGGCGTTGTCCTCTTCCTCGTCCGGCAGAAGAGGGTGGTGCGGGCGTTTGCGGTGTGGTACGGCCATCCCGCGGTTGAGGTAGGCGCCATCGCCCAGGACGGTCACGTCCTGGCAGTGGTCGCTCAGCCCGGAGGCCCGCCAGGCGTGCGCGTCCGCGGTGGGGCCCGGCAGCGGCCGTGCTGCGGCGATCGCCAGTCGGGTGTCGGCATCGACGACGACCTGCACGTTCGCGGAGAACCGGTAGTTGCGTGACGATGAGCCGACGTTCCGGTCGCGGACCGGGACCAGGGTGCCGTCCACGATGCACAACCGGTTTGCCGTCTCGGCCGTACAGGAGGCGGGCTCGAGTGCGAGCAAAGGTCCCAGCCGCTGGATGACCCGGCAGGCCCTGGAGGAGGAGACGCCGAACAGCGGCCCCAGTTGACGCATGGACAGGTTCGTGCGGTAGTGCACCGCGACCATCGGCACCCGTCCGTCCAGTGGCAGCGACCACGGCCGGCCCCGCAGCGCGCCGTTGCCATCCCGCTCTCGCACTGCCTTCAGCAGACCCGAAAACTGCGTCATCCGCAGTCCCGTGAACGTCTCCGCCCACATCCGCTCAACGCGTAAGACCCCGGCCATAGAGAAGAGATGCCCAGTTCAGAGCCTTGTGCAACACCCTTTAGAGGCCGCACAGGTAGGCGGCGCGAGGCAGCCATGACAGCAAGGCAGGCACAGGCCTAGGTGATCATGGAGTTGCGACGCTCTGTGATCGCCGGGGAGACGGCGCTGCTACGTTCACAGGCGTGCCGGTCGATTGTCTGGTGCCGAGGGGCCAGCTCGCAATGGCGGATTCGGCTTCCTCGAGGTCTCGAACTCGCCTTGTGCCGCCTATGGTTCTGGTGCGTAATGAGTGCCACTTCACAGCGGCCCATCTCAGGGGGATACATGGGGACGCCCGCAACGCCGCCACCGAGACCATCCGAACCACCGGCACCGCCCCGCGCGTACGCGGCCGCAGGCGCGCCCGGGCCGAGCCTCCCACCGCGCGGTGACCTGGTCATCAGCGATCGGCTGCTCTGGGTGAACAGGGCCGCCTACCCTCTGGAGAACATCACCCGCGTTTACACGTTCGTACTGACTCCGCGTCGCGGAGAGGCGTTCGTGCAGTTCCTGAAGCGCGGCGGGGGCACTGTGGTTCTGATCCTCGCCCTGATGCTTTTCTCGGACATGTCGGGCGGGTCGAGCGACTTCGACTCCTCCTCGGGCGACGACAGCGTGATCCAGGTCCTCGTGGTGCTCGCCGTGGCTGTGCTCATCTACTTCTTCGGCGAGATGGCGTCCGTGGTCTTCGCATCGAGTCATTACACGCTTGCCATCGAGACGAACGGCCGGTCCACGGCCCTGGTGGCCGGAGACCCTCGTCATCTCGATGAACTCGTGGTCAAGATCGCCGAGACGATCGACAAGCCGAACGCAGTACTGAGGGCCAGGGTGGAGGCCCTGTCGATCACCAACTACGGCAACTACCACTTCGGCGACTCGGTGAACATCTACGGTGGCTCGGGCCACACGGGGGTACTGAAATGAGCGGCGGGGACTTCCAGTTCGGGGACAGGGTCCACATCGTCGGAGGTCAGGGCCATCGGGGCATCGTCCACCACAACCACGCCGCCCCGCAGCGCACCCTGGAGGAGCAGCTGAGGGAGGTCGTCCAGCTCGCGCTGGCTCTGCGCGGCGACGTACCCGACGACA
>NZ_JACBWZ010000870.1 GCF_013870595.1 Streptomyces sp. WELS2
CCAAGCTCACCGCCCAGCACACGCTGATCTACGACCGGCTGCGGCGCACCCGGGGCCCGGACGGCGCGCGGCTGTACGCCCGCTCGCAGTCGGAGGCGATCGGACACGCGGCGGAACTGGTGGCCGAGCTGGACATCGACTGCGAGTGGGAGACCCGGGACGCCTACACCTATGTCCGGGACCCGTCTCGGGTGGCCGAGGTGCACGCGGAGGCGGAGGCCGCCCGGCAGGCGGGGCTGCCGGCGTCGTTCACCACGGAGACCGGCCTGCCGTTCCCGGTGGCGGGGGCGGTCCGGGTGACGGGGCAGGCGCAGTTCCATCCGGTCAAGTACCTGCGGGCGCTCACCGCCGATCTGCTGCGGCTGGGCGGCCGGGTGTACGAGCACACGCGGGTGACCGGGCTGACGGAGGGCGAGCCGTGCCGGCTGACGACCGAGGCGGGCCCCGTGGTGACCGCCCGGGACGTGGTGGTCGCCACGCACTACCCGGTGTTCGACCGGGCCCTGCTGTTCGCCCGGCTCTCCCCGCGCCGTGAGCTGGTGGTGGCCGGGCCGCTGGGCGACGGCCCGGATCCGGACGGCATGTACATCACCCCGGACGAGAACACCCGCTCGGTGCGCACCGCCCCCTACGGCCCGGACGGGCGGCGGCTGCTCGTGGTCACCGGGGAGCACTTCACGCCGGGCACCGGCGATCCGGGGGCCGGGTTCGACCGGCTCGCCGCCTGGGCGGAGGAGCACTTCCCCGGGGTGACCCTGGACCACGCCTGGGCCACCCAGGACAACGAGTCCACCGACACCGTCCCGCTGGTCGGCCCGTTCCACCAGGCCGCCCGGCACACCTATGTGGCCACCGGCTTCGGCGGCTGGGGCCTGAGCAACGGGATCATGGCCGGGCTGCTGCTCACCGCGCTCATCACCGGCCGGGACCGTCCGTGGCGGGAGCTGTACGACCCGCGCCGGCTGAAGTCGGTGGTCCGCGAGGCGCCCTCGCTGCTGAAGACGCAGGCCGAGGTGGCCCGGCACTTCGTCGGCGACCGGCTGAAACCGCCGGGCTCGGTGGCGGACCTGGCGCCCGGCGACGGGACGCTGGTCCGCTCCGGCGGCGAGCGGCTCGCCGTGCACCGCGACGAGGAGGGCGCCCTGCACGCGGTCTCCGCCCGCTGCACCCACCTCGGCTGCCTGGTCTCCTTCAACCGCGCCGAGCGCGCCTGGGAGTGCCCCTGCCACGGCTCGCGGTTCGCGGTGGACGGCTCGGTGCTCCAGGGCCCGGCGGTCAAGCCGCTGGAGCGGCGCGAGCTGGACCGGCCGGCGGAAGGCGGGCCGCCGGACGGGTGAGGTCACCGCGACGCGAAACACATATAGACATATAAACCGACATTAAGCTTTATCGTCGTAGGGTGACTCCACTAGCACGTCGTCTCACCGCCCTCTGCCTCCTGGGCGCGGCGCTGACCGCCTGCGGCGGCACCGCGGGACAGGAGCACCCCGCCTCCCCCGCCTCCGCCTCCGGTTCCCCCTCGCCCTCCCGCACCCCGGTGCTCGCGCCGGGCCCCGGCGGGCTGACCCCGGTCTTCGAGCACGGCCCGCGCACCCGGGGCAAGACGGTCGCGTTCACCTTCGACGCCGACATGACCGCCGACCAGGGGCCCCGCGCGGCCTCCGGCGAGCACTTCGACAACCCGGGGCTGATCCGGGCGCTGCGCGAGCTGAAGGTGCCGGCGACGGTCTTCATGACCGGCAGCTGGGCCGAGCAGTACCCGGCCGAGGCCCGCGACCTGGGCCGCGATCCGCGCTTCGAGGTGGCCAACCACTCCTGGAGCCACTACGCCTTCACCGCCGACTGCTACGGGCTGCCGACCGTGGACGCCGACGGGATGCGGGCGGACGTCGAGCGGGCGTACGCCTCCCTGCGCGCGGCCGGCGTGCCGCACCCGATGCCGTACTTCCGCTTTCCCGGCGGCTGTTACGACCAGCGGGCGCTGCGCGCGCTCAGCGGGCTCGGGGTGACCGCCGTGCAGTGGGACGTGGTCAGCGGTGACGCGTTCGCCACGGACGCCGACGCGGTGGCCCGGCAGGTCCTCGACGGGGTACGGCCGGGCTCGGTGGTCGTCATGCACTGCACCCGCAGCGCCGCCCCGACCACCGAGCGGGTGGTGCGCGCGGTCGTACCGGAGCTGCGCAAGCGCGGCTACCGGTTCGTGAAGGTCTCCGAGCTGATCGGCGAGGCCGCCCCCGGCCGTTGACCGTCCTACGCTGAGGGTATGAGCGACGAGGACTACTGCACCATCGCCGGGACGGCCCGGCCCCCCGAGGCCGACGGCCCGCCGTACGCGGACTGCGTGCTGTGCCGGGAGCCGACCGAGTACCCGGAGTCGTACAAGGGCATCACGCTGTGCCCGGTGTGCGAGTGGCAGGAGGCCCAGCGCACCGCCTGCTCAGGGTGACCGGCGGCCGGTGAGCCAGGCCGCGGCA
>NZ_JACBWZ010000871.1 GCF_013870595.1 Streptomyces sp. WELS2
GGTTCACCATGGGTGTTCCCGGTCCGGTCACCAGCGCCCTCTCCGCGGGCGTGCACGACCTGCTGCGCGGCGAGGCCACCCTGGTCACCGACGCCACCGAGGTCGTCGAACTCGTCGGCGCCATGGGCGAGCTCGCACCCGTCCGGCGCGGCCCGGTGCTCCCGCGCGACCTGCTGGAACCGCACGCCCGCGGGGTGCTCGCCGCCCTGCCCGCGGGCCGCGCCGCGCCCGTGGAGGAGATCGCGCTCGGCGCGCGCACCACCCGGGAGGACGCGATCGGGAGGCTGTACGAGCTGCGAGCGCTTGGCTATGTCGAACGACACGGCGATGGCTGGAAGTTGACACGCCAGGCGGTGATCTCGGTCCGCGACGGTCACCCGCCGTGCTGACCGATCCTGTTCGGCCGTCCGGGGGAACCCCCGACAGCCTTGGCGTTTCCCGGAGTTGGCGCATCCGGCCGGTCACGGAGAGCGAGCCGTGGCCCCCGGTCACCCGCCCGGCGTGAGCCCCCGCGCACGGGTGGAGCCGTCTTGTTCGCACACCGCGACACCGCAGTCACGCTACGCTCACGAAGGTGCGACGCAGACCGCGTCAACCCGACATCAGACCGACACCTCACCCAGTCAGCCCCCTTCTCCGCACCGACCCCACTCCCTCCCACATCACGGCACATCACGGCACTTCACGGCAGAACGACACAAGGCGACGAATGCCCCAGCACACCTCCGGGTCCGACCGGGCGGCGATCCCCCCAGCCGCCCGCGACGGTGGCAGCGCCCGACCGCCCGCACCCTCGACGCTCGACGAGCTGTGGCGGTCGTACAAGGCGACGGGGGACGACCGGCTGCGGGAGCAGCTGATCCTGCACTACTCGCCGCTGGTCAAGTACGTGGCGGGCCGGGTCAGCGTGGGACTGCCGCCCAATGTGGAGCAGGCCGACTTCGTCTCCTCGGGAGTGTTCGGGCTGATCGACGCGATCGAGAAGTTCGACATCGACCGGGAGATCAAGTTCGAGACGTACGCGATCACCCGGATCCGCGGCGCCATGATCGACGAGCTGCGGGCGCTGGACTGGATCCCCCGCTCGGTGCGGCAGAAGGCGCGCAACGTCGAGCGTGCCTACGCCACCCTGGAGGCGCGGCTGCGGCGGACGCCGACGGAGGGCGAGGTCGCCGCCGAGCTGGGCATGGAGGTCGACGAACTGCACGCCGTGTTCAGCCAGCTGTCGCTGGCCAACGTGGTCGCCCTGGAGGAGCTGCTGCACGTCGGCGGCGAGGGCGGGGACCGGCTCAGCCTGATGGACACGCTGGAGGACACCGCCGCCGACAACCCGGTGGAGGTGGCCGAGGACCGGGAACTGCGGCGCTTCCTGGCCCGGGCGATCAACACCCTGCCCGAGCGGGAGAAGACCGTCGTCACGCTCTACTACTACGAGGGGCTCACCCTCGCCGAGATCGGCAACGTCCTCGGCGTCACCGAGAGCCGGGTCAGCCAGATCCACACCAAGTCCGTGCTCCAGCTGCGGGCGAAGCTGGCCGCCTTCGGCCGCTGATTCCTCCCGCTCGCCGGGGGTGTCCGTAAAGTGGTCGGCGTGCCAAGGATTCGAGCGGCCTCCGTGGCCGAACACCGGTCGATGCAGCGAGCCGCCCTGCTGGACGCGGCTCGGACCCTGCTGTCCGAGGGCGGGACGGAGGCGCTGACCTTCCCCGCGCTGGCGGAGCGGACGGGGCTGGCGCGGTCGTCCGTGTACGAGTACTTCCGTTCCCGGGCCGCGGTGGTCGAGGAACTGTGCGCGGTCGACTTCCCGGTGTGGGCGGCGGAGGTCGAGGCGGCGATGGAACGGGCCGGCTCGCCCGCGGGCAAGGTCGAGGCGTATGTGCGCCGGCAGCTCGCGCTGGTCGGCGACCGGCGGCACCGGGCCGTGGTGGCCATCTCCGCGAGCGAACTGGACGCCGGGGCCCGGGAGAAGATCCGGGCGGCCCACGGGGGACTGATCGCGATGATCGTCGAGGCGCTCGGGGAACTGGGCCACGAGCAGCCCAGGCTGGCGGCGATGCTGGTGCAGGGCGTGGTGGACGCGGCCGTGCGGCGCATCGAGCTGGGCGCCGCCGAGGATCCCGCGGTGGTGACGGAGGCGGCCGTGAACATGGCTCTGCGGGGCGTCAAGGGCTGACCCCGGCCGGCCGGACGCGCGGCGGCCGAGCGGGTCCGTCAGGCGGCCGGCGGGATGGGCAGCAGTCTCGACGGCCCCCCGTTCAGCAGCCACGGAGGCAGCAGCGACAGCGGGTCCAGGTAGGTCGTGCCCCGCAGCAGACCCCAGTGGACGCAGGGCGCCGGGCCGCAGTGGGCGCCCGCCTCCAGCGTCCCGACCACCTCGCCCGCGCCCACCTCGTCACCCTCGCCCACCGAGGCCCGTACCGGCTCGTACGTCGTGCGCAGATCCGTTCCCCGCACCTCCAGCGAGATCACGCCC
>NZ_JACBWZ010000872.1 GCF_013870595.1 Streptomyces sp. WELS2
CGGTCTGCTGCCAGGCCGTGCCCCGGGCGCCGCCGCCGATCAGGAGCAGCGGGGTGTCACGGTCGGCGTCCGCGTCGAGGACCAGGTCGAGGGCCCCCAGCAGCGCGTGCACCGCGCCGTCGTAGGCGGCCTGCAGCAGCTGGCCAGCGGTGGTGTCGTGGCGCAGCCCGTGCAGCAGTCCTGAGGCGTGGGGCAGGTTCGGGGTGCGCTCGCCGTCCAGGTACGGCAGCAGGGTCACCGAGCCGCCGGGTTCGACCGCCTCCCGGTCCAGGCCCAGCAGGGCCGCGACCCGGTCCACCGCCAGGGTGCAGTTCAGGGTGCAGGCGAGGGGCAGCCAGTCCCCGCGGGCGTCGGCGAAGCCCGCCACCGTGCCGGTCGGGTCGGCGGGGCGGCGCTCGGAGACGGTGTAGACCGTGCCGGAGGTGCCGAGGCTCAGCACCGGCGTGCCGGGCCGCAGGCCGAGGCCCAGCGCCGCCGCGGCGTTGTCGCTGGTGGCCCCGGGCCACCAGCGTGCCCTTGGAGAAGGGCAGGTCGTGGCTGTCGCGCACGGTGCCGACCACCTCGCCCGGCCGCGCCACCCGGGGCAGCAGCGCCGGGTCCAGACCGATGTGCGCCAGCGTCTCCTCGTCGTACGCCTCGGTGCCGGACGCCCACCAGCCGGTGCCGGAGGCGTCGCCCCGGTCGGTCGTGCCCTGCCCGGTCAGGCGCTCGGTGAGGTAGTCGTGGGGGAGCCGGACCGCCTTGGTCGCGCGGACCGCCTCCGGCTCGTGCTCGGCGAGCCAGGCCCACTTGGTGGCCGTGAAGGACGCGCCGGGCACGCTGCCGGTGCGCTCCGCCCAGGCCTTCGGACCACCCAGCTCCTCGACGAGACGGCGGGCCTGCGGAGCGGAGCGGACGTCGTTCCACAGCAGCGCCGGACGCACCGGCTCGCCGTGTCCGTCCAGGGTGACCAGGCCGTGCTGCTGGCCGCCGATCGACACCGCCGCCGCCTCGTGCGCCGCCTCACCGCACTGGCGCAGCGCCGTGCACAGCGCGTCCCACCACTGGCGCGGATCGCTCTCCCGGCCCGCACCGTTGGTCACGGTGTGCGGCGCCTGGCCGCTGGCCACGATCCGGCCCGTCGCCGCGTCGACGACCAGTGCCTTCGTGGACTGGGTGGACGTGTCCACTCCGACGACGAGCGGACCCTCGGCTGCTGACATCGGACTCTCCCTCTTCCGCGGCTCCGCGGCATCTGCGCTGTGTGACGAAGACATCTGGTGGGCGAAAGACATGTTGTCTCTTCCCAGCGGTGTGTGCGCATACTAATTTGTAAACGGCCATGACGAAATACTCGTACGCAGCAAGGAGCCGCGCCATGAGCTACCAGCCCACCCCCGAGGACAGGTTCACCTTCGGCCTGTGGACCGTCGGCTGGCAGGGAAGGGACCCGTTCGGCGACGCCACCCGCCCCGCCCTCGACCCCGTCGAGACGGTGCAGCGCCTGGCGGAACTCGGCGCCTACGGAGTGACCTTCCACGACGACGACCTGATCCCCTTCGGTTCTTCGGACACCGAGCGGGAGTCGCACATCAAGCGGTTCCGGCAGGCCCTGGACGCCACCGGCATGACCGTCCCGATGGCCACCACGAACCTCTTCACGCACCCCGTCTTCAAGGACGGCGCGTTCACCGCCAACGACCGTGACGTGCGCCGCTACGCCCTCCGCAAGACCATCCGCAACATCGACCTGGCGGTCGAACTGGGCGCGAAGACGTACGTCGCCTGGGGCGGTCGCGAGGGCGCCGAGTCCGGGGCCGCCAAGGACGTACGCGCCGCCCTGGACCGCATGAAGGAGGCCTTCGACCTGCTCGGCGAGTACGTCACCTCGCAGGGCTACGACCTCCGCTTCGCGATCGAGCCCAAGCCGAACGAGCCCCGCGGCGACATCCTGCTGCCCACCGTCGGCCACGCGCTGGCCTTCATCGAGCGCCTGGAGCGGCCCGAGCTGTACGGCGTCAACCCGGAGGTCGGCCACGAGCAGATGGCCGGCCTGAACTTCCCGCACGGCATCGCGCAGGCGCTGTGGGCGGGCAAGCTCTTCCACATCGACCTCAACGGCCAGTCCGGCATCAAGTACGACCAGGACCTGCGGTTCGGGGCGGGTGACCTGCGGGCCGCCTTCTGGCTGGTCGACCTCCTGGAGAGCGCCGGTTACGAAGGACCGCGTCACTTCGACTTCAAGCCGCCGCGGACCGAGGACATCGACGGCGTGTGGGCGTCGGCCGCGGGCTGCATGCGCAACTACCTCATCCTGAAGGAGCGCGCGGCCGCCTTCCGCGCCGACCCGGAGGTGCAGGAGGCGCTGCGTGCGTCGCGGCTGGACGAGCTGGCCCAGCCGACCGCGGCCGACGGCGTCCAGGAGCTGCTGGCCGACCGCACGGCGTTCGAGGACTTCGACGTGGACGCGGCCGCCGCGCGC
>NZ_JACBWZ010000873.1 GCF_013870595.1 Streptomyces sp. WELS2
GGGCCGAGGCGGGCCACGGCGCGCAGGATGTGCTTCGGGGGGAGTTGCCAGCGCACCCGGGCGGGTATCGCTCGCAGCACGGCGCCGGTGGCCCGCAGGCTCCGGGTGACGGCGGCGGGCGTGGGGGCGGGTCTGCCGTACAGCTCGTGGGCGTACGCGGGCAGGGAGGCGTACGCCAGGCGTGCCACCCACCGCCACGCCACCTCCCGCGCCGGGAGCAGGAGCGGGTGGACCGGCGGGCGGCGCAGGAAGTCGTCCACCTCGCGCGCCTCGGGGCCGGCGGCGAGTTCCGGCCGTACCTTCTCGAAGTAGGCGGCCAGTTCGGCGCGGCTCGCCGGTACGGTCTCGGGGCCGAGCCCCACCAGCCGGGCGCCGGCGCGGTGTTCGGCCACGTACCGGTCGGCCTGGGCGTCGGTGAGCGGGAAGCCCGAGCGGCGCAGGACGTGCAGATAGGAGTCGATCTCCGCGCAGTGCACCCACAGCAGCAGCGCGGGCTCGTCGAGGCCGTACCGCTCGCCGGTGTCCGGGTCGGTCGCCGTCAGCCTGGCGTGGATCCCGCGCACCCGGGCCCCGGCCCGCTCGGCTGCCTCGGTGGTGCCGTACGTCGTCGTCCCCACGAAGTCCGCGGTCCGCCGCAGCCGCCCCCAGGCGTCCCGCCGGAAGTCCGAGTTCTGCGTCACTCCCCGCACCGCCCGTGGATGCAGCGCCTGGAGATACAGCGCCCGCACCCCCGCGACCCACATCATGGGGTCAGCGTGCATCTGCCAGGTCACCGAGCCGGGCGTGAACAGCCCGGGATCACCCGTGTCCGCGGACGTGGCCACGGCCATCAGAAGTCACCCCTTTGTCGGTCCGTCGACACCACCGGCCCATCCTCCCAGCCCCGCCCCGGAAACGGACACACGCCGGACACGTCGACGGCACATCCCGTGCGTGGCCGGGCGAGAGCGATACGGGGGCTGGGGCCGGCGAGGGGTGCTACGGACGCCTACGGTGCTCAGCCGAGCAGTTCCAGGAAGTCCGCGCAGGCGTCGGCGCAGGCCCGGCAGCTGGCCGCGGCCGACTCGGCGCCGGGGTGTCGATCGAACGCCCGGGCGCACTCCAGGCAGACCGAGCGGCACCAGTCCACCCGGGCCCGGATGCCCTCCTCGTCCCGCTGGTTCTCCTCGCTCAGCACCCGGCAGGTGGCGTCGCACGCCTCGGCGCACATGATGCCCAGCCGGCGCACGCGCTCCTGGTCCTCGCTGCCGTCGGGGTCGACCAGACTCGCCCGCACGGCACAGGCCCGGGCGCACTCCGTGCACGCCTGGGCACAGGTGAAACGGTCCTCCAGGAACCGGTACAGCTGCTGGGAAGTCGGCGATGTCACGTCGGCCGGGTAGCCCGGGAGGAGCCGGCGCAAACCACCGCCCCGGGGCGTACGGCCACCGGTTCGCGCGACGTCTTTGCGCCACCGGCGCTCACCCATAGTGTCCGGATTTGTATGGTTATCGGAGGGGTATTCCTGTTCTATGAACACCGCATCGATGCAGCTGGCCGCGCCGAGTGGCCTGATGAGCCTCGTACTGTTCGTCGTGGCCGTGGGCGTGCTCGCGCTGCTCGCCGGCGGCTTCTGGATGACCTCCCGCGTCCGGTACCGCGAGTCGCCGCGCCCGCGCCCCGAGGAACAGCCCAAGATGCCGCCGGGCGGACCGGTGCACGAGGTCCGGCAGAACCGGGAGTCCGCGGAGATACCCAAGATCCCCAAGGGCGAACGCCCGCTCACCCCGTACGACCTGTCCAACATGGACACCCGGCCGAGCGCGTCGAAGGAGCGCCCGCGCTGGAGCAAGGGCTCCAGCGGCTCGTTCGGCGGGGGCGGGCTGGGGGCCCACTGAGCCACACCGGCCACGCCCACACCATCACCGTCCGGCACCATCACCCTCCAGACCGACGGACGCCCCCGGGGACGCGGAAAACGTCCCGGGGGCGTCCGTCGGCCGACGCGGGCCATGCCGTGTGCGGCCTGCGCGGAAGGGTGCGGTCAGGGGTGATCCGGCTGCTGTGCCGGCGGCACTCCGCCGCCCTCTCCCCCGCCCTTGCCGCCCTTGTCCGAGCCGTGCGGGCGGGCGCCCGAGGCACGCTCGGCGCTCTGGCGGGCCTTCAGCTCACCGCTGTCCTGCGGGGTGGCGCCTCCCTTGTCGCTGCGCCGCTGTTCGGGCTGCTGCGGATTGGACATGCGCCGGCCTCCCTCCGGGTGGTACGGGTACGTGCCCGGTCCGGGTTCCCAGCAGCGGGCCGGTGACGCACACCGGGGCGGGCCGGGTCACCGCGCGGTGCGCGTCAGGGTGCGGTGGAGGTGTTCGAGGGCGTCCAGGAGCACCGAGCGGTGGTACCAGCTCAGCCAGGCCGAGGTGTCCGCGGCCAGCAGGGCGAGCGCCTCGGCGTGCGCGGCGGCGGGCCGGTGGCCGGCGCCGGT
>NZ_JACBWZ010000874.1 GCF_013870595.1 Streptomyces sp. WELS2
GGAGGGGGCACGGTTGTCGAGGGCCGCCGTTCCTGGGGCCGCCGTGCCGAAGGCCGCCGTTCCCGGGGCGTGCCGTGCGGAGAACAGCCGTAGTCCCCTGGACCCGCAGCGGGGGAAGCCGCCGCCGGGTGCCGGTGGTGGCGTTCACCCCCGGCCGTCGTCCGCCGCCAGGAACGGCTCCAGCACCGCCAGCAGCGCCTCCGGGCGGTCCAGCGGGATGATGTGACCGCAGTCCGGGATCACATGGCCGGTCAACCGGTCGGCGTACGGCCGCAGTTGCCGTTCCAGCGACCGGCCCACCGGGTGGGCGCCGACGGTGAGGGCCGGCACGGTGAGACGGGCCCCGGACACCGCCTCCCGGATCTGCCGGGCGCTCTCGGGCAGCGCCCGGTAGGGGCCGAACGCCGAGCGCAGCGCCTCGCCGCCGGTGTAGGCGCGGACGAACCCGGCGCGCGCGTCCGGCCGTACGCCCCGGCCCAGCGTGCCACGCTCGAGGAACCAGTCGACGTACGTCTCCTCGTGCCCCGCGAGCACCGACTCGGCCAGTCCCGGTGCCGCGTGGAACCCGAACCACCACGGCGGCCCCGCCGCGAGGAACTCCTCGGCGCCCGGCAGATCGCCCAGCAGGGACTCCATCAGCACCAGCCGCCGCACCAGGCCGGGCCGCCGCATGGCCAGCAGGAACGCCGGCGGGGTGCCGAGGTCGATGCCGACCACGGCGGCCGGTCCCGCGTCGAGCGCCTCCAGCAGGCCCGCGGCGTCGGCGGCCAGGGTCCCGGCGTCGTAGCCGTCCGCCGGCCGGTCGCTGTGGCCGAAGCCGCGCAGGTCCGGTGCGATCACCCGGTGCCGGCGGGCCAGCGGGCCGATGACCTCGCTCCACAGCCGCCAGGTGTGCGGGAAGCCGTGCAGCAGCAGTACGGCCGGACCCGTGCCGGCCGTGGCGACGTTGAGTCCGGTCCCGTCGACGGTGACCCGGCGCAGCCGCACACCGGGCAGGGAGGTGACAGTCATGGGCGATCCCTTGGAGCCGCTCGAGTAACGAAGGGTGACAAGGGAACGCTAGGTAACTAGGGTCGGGGGCAACAGACCGCACTTTCCCGTCAGTTGGTGAGCTTCAGGTGACCTCCCAGGCCAAGGACGCACCCGCCGCGCGCGGTGACCTGTTCGACCCCGCGTGCCCGACCCGCCGGCTGCTCGACCGGATCGGCACGAAATGGACGTCGATGGCGGTGAAGGTGCTGGCCGAGGCCGCGCCGGGAGAAGTGCGCTTCGCCGAACTGCTGCGCCGGATGCCGGGCGTCTCGCAGAAGATGCTCTCGGCGACCCTGCGGAGCCTGGTCCGCGACGGCCTGGCCGAACGCCGGGTGGAGCCCTCCGTACCGCCCGCCGTGCACTACCGGCTCACCCCGCTCGGCCTGTCGCTCGACACCGTGCTCGCCGTCGTACGGGACTGGGCCGAGGAGCACATGGCCGAGGTCGACCGGGCCAACTCGCTGAACGACCGGCCGGAGACACCCGCCGGACGGCCGGCGGGATGAAGCGGGCCGCGACGCTCCGGTCCGCCCGGTGTGATCTCCCTCCTTGCGGCCCCCGCACCGCCCTGTGAGCCTCCCCTCGAACGATTCTCCGAAGAACTGTCCCGCGAAGAACTGTTATCGGCACCGCGCCGGACGGTCTCCCAGGTGACGCACAGCATCGTTCGGCGCCGAGGACAGGGAAGCTTTGATGAGGACACAGCACACGGTGGACACGGCGGCACTGGTCGACGCCGCCCGAGCGGGAGACCCGGCGGCCCAGGACGCCCTGGTCGGCTCGTACCTCCCGCTCGTGTACAACATCGTGGGGCGGGCCCTGAACGGTTCGGTCGACGTGGACGACGTGGTCCAGGAGACCATGCTCCGGGCCCTCGGCTCGCTCGGCGACCTGCGCTCCCCGGAGAACTTCCGCTCCTGGCTCGTGGCCATCGCGATGAACCGGGTCCGCGCGCACTGGCGGGACCGCCAACTCGCCCCGGGCACCGTGGAGGAGGCCACCGGCGTCGCCGACCCGGGCGCCGACTTCGTGGACCTGACCATCGTCCGGCTCCAGTTGTCCGGCCAGCGCCAGGAGACCGCGCGCGCCACCCGCTGGCTGGAGCCGGAGGACCGCGAGGTGCTCTCGCTGTGGTGGCTGGAGTGCGCCGGCGAGCTGACCCGGGCCGAGGTCGCCACGGCCCTCGGAGTGTCACCGCAGCACACGGCGGTCCGGGTGCAGCGGATGAAGGCGCGCCTGGAGTCGGCCCGCGTGGTGGTACGGGCGCTCGACGCCCGCCCCGCCTGCCCGGAACTGGGCGGTGTGCTGGCCTCCTGGGACGGCCTGCCCTCCGCCCTCTGGCGCAAGCGGATAGCCCGGCACGCCCGCGAGTGCGCGCGCTGCGGCGGCCTGTGGAACCCGCAAGGAGTTCGA
>NZ_JACBWZ010000875.1 GCF_013870595.1 Streptomyces sp. WELS2
GAGCAGCATCGCGACCGCCGCCGCGACGGCCACACGACCGCCGACCGTCCCCACCCTGACCCGCACTGTCGTCTCCCGTTCGATTCCGGAGCCGCAACTGTAGCCGAGGGCACCGACAACGCCGGGCGGTGTGCGGCTCACCGGTCCTCGGGCGGCTGCTCCGGGCGCCGGGCGTGCAGGAACAGCTGCGGCTCGGGGGTGGCCCCGGGAAGGTCCGGGGTGAACCGGGAGCACTCCTCGGCCAGCACGGTCAGGCCGGCGCCGGTCACCAGGCCGGTGAACGCCTCCGCGCCGAAGCTGGTCACCCGGATCGGCTGCCCCATGAAGACTCCCTCGGCGTCCTCCACGTCGAGGGGGACGGTGGCCAGCGCGACCAGACCGCCGGGCCGTACCACCCGTGCCAGCTTCGCCACGACGGCCGCCTGTTCGGCGCGTGACATCTGGAGCAGCGAGAAGTACGCGCACACCGCGTCGAAGGAGGCCTCCGCGAACGGCGTGTCACGGATGTCGGCCAGCCGGAACTCCGCCGCGGGCACCTGACGGGCGGCCAGGTCCACCATGACCGGCGAGACATCGATGCCCAGCACCCGGTGCCCGGCCCGGGCCAGCGTGTGCGCGGTCGGCCGTCCCGTCCCGCTGCCCACGTCCAGCACCCTGCTGCCCGGCGCCAGCCGCTCCAGCAGCCGGTCCAGGGACGCCCGGCGGGCGGCGGAATCGGCGAACGCCCGCTCGTAGTCCAGGCCCAGCGCGTCGAACACCACGGCGGCCGGCGTCCGGCGGTCCTCCTCGGTCATGACGGCTCCTCTCGCCACCCCGGCGGCGCGTCCCTCGCACCACCCCGCGCCGCCCGGCGTTGCGCCCACGGCGGACGCACGGCAGGGTGCCGGGTGTGCCTACCCTGCTGATCGTCCATCACACCCCGTCCCCGAACTGCCAGGCGTTGTTCGAAGCCGCCGTGTCGGGTGCCACCACACCGGAGATCGAGGGCGTGCGCGTCGTACGCCGGGCGGCCCTCGCGGCCACCGCCTCCGACGTGCTGGAAGCCGACGGGTACCTGCTCGGCACGCCCGCCAACCTCGGCTACATGTCCGGCGCGCTGAAGCATTTCTTCGACCAGGTGTACTACCCCTGCCTGGACGGGACCAGGGGCCGTCCCTTCGGCTACTACGTCCACGGCGGCAACGACGTCACCGGTGCCGTGCGCGCCGTCGAGGCCGTCACCACCGGCCTCGGCTGGCGCCGGGCCGCCGACCCGGTGACCGTCACCGGCGAGCCGGGCCAGGCCGGCACCCAGGCGTGCTGGGAACTGGGCGCCACGGTCGCGGCGGGACTGATGCCGGGCGACTGAGCCGCGGCCCGGGGAGCGCCGGTTCCTCGCACACGCCCACTGGGGTGATCTTCGTACGATGACATCCCGTAACCGGCGTGGGCCAAAACCCGCCCTCGAACCGGTCTGTTAATCCTATTTATGTGGTGATCGGAGCACTGGTCGGGTGTGGACGGGCCGTCAGGACCCGCCTCCCCGCGGTGCTGCCCCTGCTCATGGCCGTGTCGGCCGGAGCGGTGGACCGCGCCGTCGCCGACGGCGCGGGCACCCACGGGCTCGCCCTGGAGGTCACCGTCAACACCAGGCCCGGCACGGAGGCGACCCGCCCCGGTATCCGCGTCGGACACCCGCTGGTGAAGTCCTACCGCCTGATCAACCGGACCGGGGCCGACCTCTACGACGTCCGGGTGAGCGACCCGGACCTGCCCGACGCCGTCATCCGCTGCCCCGGCGGCGACGATCACCTCCGCATGCTCCGCGGCCTCGACTCCGCGACCTGCACCGCGTGGTCCACCGCCCGCGAGGGGACCTGGATCGCGGACGTCACCGCCGTCGGCCGGGTCCCCTCCCTCGGCTACGAGTCCCGGGCGTCGGCCCGATCCGGATACACGGGCGTCGGCGGACGGCTGTCGCTGACCGAGACCGTGACGACCGGCGGCGAGCCCCCCGACGGCGCCCTCCTCCTCGGCCGGGCCACCGTCTTCTACGACGTGACCAACACCGGCAACCGCACGGTGTACGACCTGCGGCTCGCCGACCCGGTCCTCCAGCCCCCGGCCATCGTCTGCGCGACGGGCGACGACACCGTCCCGAGCCTCGAACCGGGCATCACGGCGCGGTGCGTGGCGACCGTCGAGCGACCCCCGGGGGAATACCTCAGCGAGGGGCACGTGAAGGGCACCGATCGGCTCACCACGCTCCGGCCCGACGGCTGCCCGGAGTGGCCCCCGAAGCTGAAGGCCTGGGCAAAGGGCGGGTTCACGCTGTACCCGCCCCCTCCGTCCCCGCCACCGGTACCGCCGACACCGACCCCGGTCCCCGTACCGCCGGCCCCGACCCTCACCCCCGGACCCCCACCGGCTCCGCCCGCAGCCCGCTGGTGTCGCGGCCGTCCG
>NZ_JACBWZ010000876.1 GCF_013870595.1 Streptomyces sp. WELS2
AGCCACAGCAGGGGTACGAAGAGCAGCACGGTGGGCTGGAGCGCGGCGGCCACGCCGACGCACAGTCCGCTCGCGCGCTGTCCGCGCACGGCGAAGCAGCCGAGCAGGACGAGCAGGACCGGGGTGATGCTGGTCTGCCCGAGCCACAGGTCGTCGCGGACCGGCAGGGAGACCATCAGCAGGCTGACGGCGACCGGCGCGGCCAGCAGCGAGGTGCGGCGACCGGCCGGCCGGGGCAGCGCGCGGGCGGCGACCACGCCGAGGGCGACGACCAGCAGCAGGGAGCCGAAGGTCCAGCTCCAGCCGAGGGCGGCCTCGGCCCAGCGGGTCAGAGGGCGCAGCACCAGGCCGCCGAAGGGGGTGCCGGTGAACTCGGTGGAGTCGTAGATCGAGCCCTTGACGTGCAGGACGCCCTCGGGGCCGATCCAGGTCTCCAGGTCGGTGAGGCGCTCGTTGCCCGGGGTGGTGAGGACGACGGCCATCTGGCGGGCGGCGAGGATCAGGGCCACGGCCCACAGGGCCAGCCGGGTGGCTCTCAGCCGCGCGCCGGCCTCCGGCGCGTCGAAGCCCTCCGTGGGTCGTCCGCCGTGCCTCGCGCTCATCACGACTCGTCGGCCTCCCGCCCCTTCGTCCCGGACGCCCGATGCGCCGGATTCCTGTCCGCGTGCCCTATGAGGCTCGCAGACACCTCGGAGTGGAACGCAGGCAACCCCCCGTTAACCCGACGTGGCCGGTTATGTCCGGATGAGTTCGGCGCCGCAAGGCTCCGGTTGCAGGCCGGGGGCGCGATAAGGATCACACCGACCAGCAGGAATGACCTTGGGCGAGGGGGCAGACGTACCTGCGTACCAGCGGTTTCGCTGCATTGTGCATCTAAACGCATACAGCACGTAAGACGCAGAAGCCGCCTATGGTCGATTTTCGGCCCACGCACGTCACCGCTGCCGTCGGCGGGCCCGACCCTGTCCCCGTCGAAAGGTAGGCGAGCCCCGTTTTGGCGACCGCCACTGCCGTCACCCCGCGTCCGACGACCCGCCGGGCCGCCAAGGCCCGCAATGTCACCGTCACCGATCCCGCCCTGGTCAGGCGCGCCGTCAAGGCGGCAGCGCTCGGCAACGCCATGGAATGGTTCGACTTCGGTGTCTACAGCTACATCGCGGTCACCCTGGGCAAGGTCTTCTTCCCCTCCGGCAACCCCACCGCGCAGCTGCTGTCCACCTTCGGTGCCTTCGCGGCGGCCTTCCTGGTCCGTCCGCTGGGCGGCATGGTCTTCGGGCCGCTGGGCGACCGCATCGGCCGCCAGAAGGTCCTCGCCCTGACGATGATCATGATGGCGGCGGGCACGTTCGCCATCGGCCTGATCCCCTCCTACTCGGTGATCGGCGTCGGCGCGCCGCTCCTGCTGCTGGCCGCCCGGCTGGTGCAGGGCTTCTCCACCGGCGGCGAGTACGCGGGCGCGTCCACCTTCATCGCCGAGTACGCGCCCGACAAGAAGCGCGGCTTCTTCGGCAGCTGGCTGGAGTTCGGCACGCTCGCCGGCTACATCGGCGGCGCGGGCCTGGTCACCCTGATGACCGCCCTGCTGTCCTCCGAGGACCTGCTCTCCTGGGGCTGGCGCATCCCGTTCCTGATCGCGGGCCCGATGGGCATCATCGGCCTGTACCTGCGGATGCGGCTGGAGGAGACCCCCGCCTTCGCCGCGCAGCTGGAGAAGGCCGAGGCCCGGCCCAAGGTGCCGCTGCGCGACATGGTCGCGGGCCAGTGGAAGGCGCTGCTGATCTGCATGGGCCTGGTGCTGGTCTTCAACGTCACCGACTACATGCTGCTGTCGTACATGCCCAGCTACCTCACCAGTGAGCTGAAGTACGACGAGACCCACGGCCTGCTGGTCGTGCTCGGCGTGATGGCCCTGATGATGATCGTCCAGCCGTTCGCCGGCGCGCTCACCGACCGCGTCGGCCGCCGCCCGGTGATCGCCGCGGGCTGCGCGGGCTTCCTGCTGCTGTCCGTTCCGGCGCTGCTGCTGATCCGCCAGGGCAGCCTGCTCGCGGTCGGCCTCGGCATGGCCGCGCTGGGCCTGCTGCTGGTCTGCTTCACCGCCGCCATGCCGGCCGCGCTGCCCGCGCTGTTCCCGACCCGGGTGCGCTACGGCTCCCTGTCCATCGGCTTCAACGTCTCCGTGTCCCTGTTCGGCGGTACGACCCCGCTCGTCGTCACCGCGCTGATCGGGGCCACCGGCAACATGATGATGCCCGCGTACTACATGATGGCCGCCGCCGTCGTGGGCGGCTTCGCCGTCTGGCGCATGTCCGAATCGGCGGGCCGCCCCCTCCCGGGCTCGGCCCCGTCGATCGAGAGCACCTGACCGCGCCGTCGCGCGATCCTCGGGCCCGCGGCCGGATTCGTCCGGTTGCGGGCCCTTTGCCGTTCCCGGGGGTGGG
>NZ_JACBWZ010000877.1 GCF_013870595.1 Streptomyces sp. WELS2
CGCGAGCAACGGCTCGCGGACCTGGAGCCACAGCCCCGCGAGCGCCCAGGCGAGGAGCGCGTCGACCGTGACGACTCCGGCGAACGCGTGCGTGACCGAGCCGGACTCCATTCCGCCCGGCAGGACATCAGCCGCGTAGTAGGGCAGGTCGGGTGCGCAGGAGCCCGCCACGAGCACCGCGGGTACCAGCCGGGCCCGCCCGCCGCCGTCCCGGCGGACCGCGGGAAGTACCGCCGCCGCGTGGCTGAGCGTGAACGGCAAGAGAGCCTCCTGAGCGTGTGACGGCCCGTACGGGACCGCCGGTGACCGGGTCCGGCCAGTATCCGTGCCGCCGCCCAAGGCCGCGCGGGGCGGCCGAGGTTGGCCAATCGGTGAATTCCGGGCATCAACGCGTGCCTGTTCACCGCAAGTTGTCGTAGGGTCACCTGGGTCCCCTTGCCGGGCGCACGGTGACACACGCGGCGCTCGGACGCAACGACGGAACAGGGGCAACCAGAGCACCGGGTCAACCGTCACACCAGAGCGAGGCAGGCAGAGACGGAGACGGACGCGCGGGCGTCCACGGGAGGGGTTCACTCTATGGCGGCGCATTTCGGCAGGCGACTGCGCAAGGGGGCGGCGAGCACCGCCGTGGCCGCGGCGGCGGTCGCGGCTCTCTCCGCGTCCCAGGCTCCGGGAGTGGCCGGCGAGGACAACAGACCCGCGACGGCCGGAGCCACGAACTCCGTACCGGACGGCGGCACCGGCGGCGCCACCGGCAACTCGCCTTACTACACGGACCTTCCGCCGTTGAAGAGCCCCGAGCCCGGCCCCTCGGCCCCCGTCGGCACGCCCGTGTCCCGGGGAGACGCGGAGGCGGGCATTCCGGCGACGGTCCTCGACGCCTACAAGAAGGCCGCGGCCGAACTGCGCACCTCCAAGCCCGGCTGCAACATGCCCTGGCAGCTGCTCGCCGCGATCGGCAACGTGGAGTCGGGGCAGGCCCGCGGCGGACAGGTCGACGCCGACGGCACCACCCTGCACCGGATCCTGGGCCCACAGCTGGACGGCAACGGCTTCGCGCTCATACCGGACACCGACGGCGGCGCCTACGACGGCAACAGCAGCTACGACCAGGCCGTCGGGCCCATGCAGTTCATCCCGTCCACCTGGGCCTGGGCCGGCCGTGACGGCAACGGCGACGGCAAGAAGGACCCGAACAACATCTACGACGCGGCGCTCGCCGCGGGCCACTACCTGTGCCGCAACGACTGGGACCTGTCCCGCGAGGCCGACCTGCACAGCGCGATCCTCAGCTACAACAACTCGCAGGACTACCTCGCCCTGGTCCTGAACTGGATGGAGTACTACCGCAAGGGCATCCACACCGTCCCCGACGGCACCGGTGGCGTCCCGGAGCACCGCAGCGACGAGGGCACCCACCACACCCCGTCCCCGTCCCCGCGCCCCACCCAGCCGCCGACCACCAAGCCGGCCCCGAAGCCCCACGAGCCCGGCGACGGCAAGGGCGGCGACGAGACGCCCAGCCCCAAGCCCCCCACACCGACGCCGCCGCCCACGCCGACGCCCCCGGGAACGCCCACCGACCTCGTGGACCACCTGACGGACACGGGCACCGGGAAGCTCACCGCGATGACCGGCGACGCCTTCACCGAGCGGATCGGGGTGCGCGCCGAGACCAAGGTCGGCAAGTCCGTCGCCAAGGTCAGGATCAGGTTCACGCTCACCGGTGACACCGACGCCACCTTCGCCGGCGGCGAGACCGTCGCCACGGTCGCCACCGACGCCAAGGGCGTCGCGCTCGCCCCGCCGCTCCAGGCCGGGGAGAAGCCGGGCGTCTTCAAGGTCACCGCGGCCGTGGTGGGCCGACAGGTCAAGAGCGCCGACTTCACGGCGACCGTCACCGAGCGCGTCGCGGACGCCCTGACCCGCACCGGCATCGACCCGCTGATCTGCGCCGCGGGCGGCGAGTTCGCCGAGCAGGTGCAGGTGAGGGCGACGTACCGGGGCGCCGCCGCGGGCAAGGTCGCGGTCACCGCCACCCTGGTCAAGTCCCTCCTCGACGCCACGGCGAACGACAAGGGCCCCTACTTCAAGGACGCGACCGGGAAGCCCGTGCGCTCCCTCACCGGTCTCCGGACGGACGCCAAGGGCATGCTCACGCTGCCCAAGCTGTACGCCGACGACACCACCGGCACGTTCCTGCTCCGCCTCACCACCGCGGGCGGCGCGACGCTCACCGTGCCGCTGACGGTGGAGGCCGCCGGTTCCCCGGTCACCCCCACGCCGGACCCGTCCACCGCCTCGGGCAGCCCCACCCCCGACCCGTCCGCCTCCCCCTGAGGCCGCACGGCACACCACGACGAGGGCGCCCTCCCCGCTCACCGGGGAGGGCGCCCTCGTCCGCGCGTCACCACGATGCCGGACCAGACGGCCCG
>NZ_JACBWZ010000878.1 GCF_013870595.1 Streptomyces sp. WELS2
GGCAGTGGTCACCACGGCACGCGCGGCGTCCACCGCGATGTCGGCGGTCCGCCGGCACCCTGCGGGGGAACACCCGCGCACGGGACGGCCGTCCGGGATGTCGGTGATGCCGGGACTTCCGTGCGCCTCCTTCGCGCGCGAACGCGCGCGTGTACGGGGACCGAGCGGGCGGTCGAGCGGGGGACCCGGGTGCCGGACCTGGGGGACGGCGTTGTCAGTGGTGGCCCGTATCCTCAGTGACCATGCTCGAAGACCGTGCGACCGCAGCGCCCTCCGCCACCCCGTGGCCGGCCGCGTATCCGAAGGGATACGCGGTCGTCGACGTGGAGACCACCGGACTGGCCCGGGACGACCGGATCATCTCGGCGGCCGTGTACCGGCTGGACGCGCGCGGCGAGGTCGAGGACCACTGGTACACGCTGGTCAACCCGGAGCGCGATCCGGGGCCGGTGTGGATACACGGTCTGACGAGCGAGGTGCTCGACGGCGCGCCGCTGTTCGCGGATGTCGCCGAGGAGTTCGCGGCCCGGCTGGACGGCCGGGTGCTGGTCGCGCACAACGCGGTCTTCGACTGGCAGATGATCGCGCGGGAGTACGCGCGCGTGCGGCGCGAGGCGCCGGTGCGGCAACGGCTGTGCACCATCGCGCTGTCGAAGGAGCTGGGGCTGCCGCTGCCCAACTTCAAGCTGGAGTCGCTGGCGGCGCACTTCGGGGTGGTACAGCAGCGGGCGCACCACGCGCTGGACGACGCGCGGGTGCTGGCTGAGGCGTTCCGGCCCAGCCTGCGGGCCGCGGCGGCGGGCGGGGTACGGCTGCCGCTGCTGGAGTGCCGGCCGCTGACGGAGTGGTCGGACCGGCCCGTGCCCCGGCAGGCGACGGCCGGCTACGGCGGCTATCCGACAGCCGGTTGGCGACCCTCCCGCAAAAGGCCCGCATGCCCCTATCCCAACCCGGGTCGCTACGAAGACGGCAAAAGGCTCAAACAGGGCATGCGGGTCGCCTTCTCGGGTGACACGTCGACGGAGCGCGAACTGCTGGAGGACCGCGCCACCGAGGCCGGGCTGCACGTGGCCACCAGCATCTCCCGGCTGACCAGCCTGCTGGTGACGAACGACCCCGACTCGGGCACGTCCAAGACGGTCAAGGCCCGGCAGTACGGCACGCCGATCGTGGACGAGGCCGCGTTCGGCCAGTTGCTGCGGGACGTGGAACCCGCCGGCGAGTAGCTCCCGCCGACCCCGTGCGGTTCATCGTACGAACGGGTGATTGCCCCACGACTCACCCGGCGGCGGCTCGCCGGGGGTTCGGTGACGGCTCACCCTGTGGCGCATGGCGACATGCGAAGTTTGCGGCAATGACTACGGAATGACCTTCGAGGTGCACGCCCAGGGCGCCATCCACGTCTTCGACTGCTTCTCCTGCGCGATCCACCGCATGGCCCCGATCTGCGAGCACTGCCGGGTGCAGATCATCGGCCAGGGCGTGGAGGTGGAGGGGCACTGGTTCTGCGGCGCGCACTGCGCCCGGGCCGAGGGGAGGATCGGCATCGTCGACCGGGTCTGACCCGGTACCCGCCTGAACGCACCCCACGGCGCGGAGGTACCGTCGTGGGGTGCACCGCTACCGCTTCCTGCTGTCCCGCCAGTGGGTGATCCTCACGCTCGTCGCGATCGCGCTGATCCCGACGATGATCCGGCTGGGCTTCTGGCAGCAGCACCGCTACGAGGAGCGCACCGCGCGCAACGACCTGGTCTCCGCCGCGCTGCACGCCGACCCGGTCCCGGTGGAGCGGCTGACCTCCCCCGGGCACACGGTGACCCGCGCGGAGAAGTACCGCACGGTCACCGCGACCGGCACCTTCGACACCGCCGAGGAGGTCGTGGTCCGCCGCCGTACCAACTCGGACGGCGAGGTCGGCTTCCACGTCCTCACGCCCTTCGTCCTCGACGACGGCAAGGTGCTGCTCGTCAACCGGGGCTGGATCCCCGCGAACGGCGCGCAGACCGACTTCCCGAAGGTGCCCGCGCCGCCGGCCGGGCGGATCACCGTCACCGGACGGCTGATGTCCGACGAGACGACCGCGGCGAGCGGCATCAAGAACGTCAAGGGCCTGCCCGACCGGCAGATCATGCTGATCAACAGCGCGGAGGAGGCGCGGCGGCTGGACGCGCGGGTGCTCGGCGGCTACATCCAGCAGACCGCGCCGCAGGCGAAGAACGGCTCCCCGGAACAGATCTCCGACCCGGGCAGCGAGGACGCCCCGCTGAACTACGCGTACATGATCCAGTGGTGGCTGTTCGCGGCGGCCGTCCCGGTCGGCTGGTGGTTCCTGGTCCGCCGCGAGCTGCGCGACCGCGAGGAAGCCACGGCGGAACAGCGAACCGAGGAAACCGAACCGGCGTCGGTCTGAGCCCCACGCAAACCTGCGGC
>NZ_JACBWZ010000879.1 GCF_013870595.1 Streptomyces sp. WELS2
TGGAGTTCGTCAACGGCGGCGGCACCGGCAGCGTGCAGCACACCGCCGCCGAGGACGCGGTCACCGAGATCGCCGCCGGTTCGGGGCTGTACGTGCCGCGCCTGTTCGACAACTACACCTCCTTCACCGGCCGTCCGGCCGCCCTGTTCGCGCAGCCGGTGGTCCGGCGGCCCGGCGTCGGGGTGGTGACCGTGCTCGGCGGCGGCTATCCGGCCTCCGGTGCCGCCGGAGCCGACCGGCTGCCGGTGCCGTACCTGCCCGAGGGGCTGCGGTACGACCCGCAGGAGGGACCCGGGGAGGTGCAGACCCCGCTGCTCGGCTCGCCCGCCGACGACCTGCTGATCGGCGACAAGGTGTGGTTCCGGCACGCCAAGGCGGGCGAGCTGTGCGAGCGGTTCGAGGCGCTGCACCTGATCGAGGGCGACACGGTGACCGCGACCGTGCCGACCTACCGGGGTGAGGGGCACACCTTCCTGTGAGGCGCCCTACAGGGGTGTGACGTAGGCGCCGGTGAGGCCGCCGTCCACCAGGAAGTCGGTGGCGTTGACGAAGGAGGAGTCGTCGCTGGCCAGGAAGGCGACGGCGGCGGCGATCTCCTCGGCCTCGGCGAACCGGCCGGCGGGGATGTGCACCAGGCGGCGCGCGGCGCGCTCGGGGTCCTTGGCGAACAGCTCCCGCAGCAGCGGGGTGTCGACCGGGCCGGGGCACAGGGCGTTGACCCGGATGCCCTCCCGGGCGAACTGCACGCCGAGTTCGCGGGACATGGCGAGGACCCCGCCCTTGGAGGCGGTGTAGGAGATCTGGCTGGTGGCCGCGCCCATCCGGGCCACGAAGGACGCGGTGTTGATGATGGAGCCCTTGCCCTGGCGCCGCATGTAGGGGATGGCGGCCTTGCAGCACAGGTACACGGAGGTGAGGTTGACCTCCTGGACGCGCTTCCAGGCCTCCAGGCCGGTCTCGAGGATGGAGTCGTCGTCGGGCGGGGAGATGCCGGCGTTGTTGAAGGCGACGTCGACGCTGCCGTAGGTGTCGTACGCCGCCTTGAACAGCGCCTCGACCTGCCCGGGGTCGGTGACGTCGGTCTTGACGAAGAGTCCGCCCACCTCCTGCGCGGCGGCCTTGCCGTGGGTCTCGTCGATGTCGGCGCAGACCACGTGGGCCCCTTCGGAGGCGAGGCGGCGGGCACTGGCGAGGCCGATGCCGCTGCCGGCTCCGGTCACGACGGCGGTACGGCCGGTCAGGCGGCGGCAGACGCTGTTGTCGGTCACTGTGCGGGGCCCTCCGTGCTGATGAAGACGTTCTTGGTCTCGGTGAAGGCGGTCAGGGCGTCGGGGCCGAGTTCGCGGCCGAGGCCGGACTGCTTGAAGCCGCCGAAGGGGGTCCAGTAGCGGACGCTGGAGTGGGAGTTCACGGACAGGTTGCCCGCGCGGACGGCCTGGGAGACGCGCAGGGCGCGGCCCACGTCCCGGGTCCAGACCGAGCCGGACAGCCCGTAGGGGGTGTCGTTGGCGAGGCGGACGGCGTCCTGCTCGTCGGTGAAGGGGAGCAGGACGGCCACGGGGCCGAAGATCTCCTCGCGGGCCGCCCGGCCGTCGGGCCGCTCTCCCGTGAGCACGGTCGGCGGGAACCAGAAGCCGGGACCGTCGGGGGCGCTGCCGCGCAGGGCCGGGGCGTCGTCGGGGACGTAGGACCGTACGCGCTCCCGTTGCCGTGCCGAGATCAGCGGGCCCATCTGGGTCTTCTCGTCGGCCGGGTCGCCGACGACCACGGCGGCCAGCGCCTCGGCGAGCAGGGCCCGGGCCTCCTCCAGCACGCTCTCCTGGACCAGGACGCGGGTGCGGGCGCAGCAGTCCTGGCCGCAGTTGTCGAGGAAGGAGAAGGGGTCGAGGGCGGCGGTGAGGTCGGCGTCGGCGAAGACCACGTTGGGGCTCTTGCCGCCGAGTTCGAGGGTGACCGGTTTGACCAGGCGGGCGCAGCGTTCCATGACCTCGCGGCCGGTGCGGGTGGAACCGGTGAAGACGATCTTGGCGACGTCCGGGTGGTCGACCAGGGCGCGGCCGGCGGTGGTGCCGTAGCCGGGCAGCACCTGGAAGAGGTGTTCGGGCAGGCCCGCCTCCAGGGCCAGGCCGGCGAGGCGGAGCGCGGTGAGCGGGGTGGCCTCGGCGGGCTTGAGGACGACGGCGTTGCCCGCGGCGAGCGCCGGGAAGGAGCCCCAGGCGGCGATCGGCATGGGGAAGTTCCAGGGGGCGATCACGCCGACCACGCCGAGGGGTTCGTGGAAGGTGACGTCCCAGCCGCCGGGTGCCGGGATCTGCCGGCCGAGCAGGCGTTCGGCGCCGCCGGCCGCGTACAGGAGCACATCGCGGGCGTTGCCCGCCTCCCAGCGGGCGTTGCCGAGGGTGTGGCCGGCCTCGCGGACCTCCAGCC
>NZ_JACBWZ010000088.1 GCF_013870595.1 Streptomyces sp. WELS2
GGTCGGCGGAGGCGGTGAAGTCCTCGGGCGCCTGCCCGGTCGCCATGCGCAGCCGCATGACGAGACCGGATGCGTTGGGCCGGGGGAAGGACCGCCGGGGCGGCACGGGTGCCGCCTGCCGCCCGATCACCCGGGCCGTGGCGACTCGGACGGTGGAAGCCGGGACCGTCAGGCCGCACGCGTCCATCGTCGCCCGGTACGACAGCAGCACCCGCAACGCGACGACCGGATACCCGACCAGCCACCAGAACACCACCGGCATCCGCCGACGGACTACCAGCAGCACGACCACGAGGAGCAGGACCAACAGCAGCACCCAAGCGACGTCAGTCATGGCGATCAACCCTGTGCCCCGACCGGGGCGTTGACCATGACCGCGTCGGCCCGGTAGGCGATGCCGTGGCGGCTACGCCCGCCGAACTCGCTCTCCCACGGCCGGGCGACCAGGCCCGACAGGATGACCGGCGCACCCATGACCAGGCCGTCCCCGATCCCCTCTTCGGGAATGGTCACCTTGATCATGTCCGAGCCGCCGGCCGCGATGAACACCAGCTCCAGCGTCATGAGCCGCTGGTTGGTCACCGGGTCCACAGCGACCTCGCCGGTCTGACGGTCCCTGACCTTGACCTCAGGGAGCTTGGTGACGAGCAGCGTCGCGGCGGAGGTGTCTACGGGGATCACACGCACTGTCAGTACCTCACGGAGTCTTTGGGCGCCCTGAGATCGGCGCCGAGCGAGCTGAATAGCCCCCTAGACAGCAACAGGGGGCAACCACCCCAACTGTCTAGGGGGGTTGACAGTGAAGGTAGCCGACAGGTCGTCAACTGTCTAGGGGGGTATACGGCGTGGCCGCGAAAGCACGCGAGAGGGCTACCGAACGGCCCAGTGGAGGACGGTCGCGTCGTCGTGCGCCTTGCCTCGCGGCCAGCGCCGACCGTCGGGGTCGCTCTTCTCGGCCTCTCGGACACGGCGGATCAGTTCGTCCGGACCGGAGCAAGCGAGCACGTCCAAGTACTGCGCCCAGTCGGCGAGTTGGAAGCGGTCGACGAGCCGAGTCGCACCGTCGCTCAGAAGCGTCACGGTGGACAGCGAGTCAAGTGCCACCGTGCCGGTCAGCGCGTGCTCGGCCGCCCGCGGATCGGGGCCGGCGATCCAGAAGCCCCCCGGCCGGTTGCGCAGACCGGTCAAAGCCTCCCGGTAGTCGGCGAGCGCGGCGGCGTGGTCGGGCGAGCCGGTGGGCAGCGCGTCGACCGGCCCGCGCAGTCGCTTGCCGACTTCGTCCAGGCGCCGGTCGGTGACGACGGTCGTACTGCCGTCCTTCTCCTCCAGGAGCAAGGAGGAATCGCCGAGGACCAGGTACTCCAGCCTTTCCCCGTTGATGCGTGCGGCGACGACCGTACTGGTGGGACTGGCCCGGTACGTCAGGTCACAGCTGTCGCTGTGCAGCGAGCGGACGCGTCCGATCGAGTCGGCCAGGCACTCGGTGAGCGGCCGGGCGGGGGACGCGGTGATGGCTTGGAGCAGCAGGCCGCCCAGCGTCCCGGAGAACCAGGCGACACCGTGCGTGCACCCCGTCTCGGCACCGCCGACGCCGGCGCCGTCGAGGAGCACGGCCGCGCCGGGAGTGGAGGCGGCGAAGTCCTCGTTCTCTCGTTCCGGGTCGGCGGGGAGCGTGGCGAGGTCGACCCTCACGCCGCCGTCTCCTCGTCGTGCCGGTACAGGGGGCAGAGCAGTTCCACGGACTGCGGTTCGCTGGTCTCGGGGTCGTACTCGACACCCACCAGGGTGGAGAACCGGCGGTCGCCGACCTGGCCCCACATCACGTTCAGGTCGTTGGCGAGGAGCTGCACGACACCGAGGGAACCTTGCGTGTGGATACCGGCGATCGCGAGCAGCGAGCCGTTGCCGTCCGGTCGCGGCAGCCGGCCGAGGTAGCCGACGTCGTACGGCCGGGCCGGGTCGCTGTCCTGCCCCGAGCGGTACACGGTGCCGGTCTGCCGGTCCACCACGGTCCAGGGCCCGTCTTCCGCACGCTCCCACTGGAGAACCGGGTCCTGGGCGTAGGTATCCCACATGGCCTGGGACATGCGGGGGCCGCAGACCACGATCAGGCCGTCCCGGTTGAGGTCGATCTCGCCGGTCACCGGCACATGCTCCGAGGCGACGTCGAGCCCATACGACCGCGCCAGGTCTTCGAGCCTCTTGCCGGAACTGACGTCGTCCACGGCGACGACGGTCCGGCCGCGTTCGTCGTCCCGCCGCAACGGTGTGGCGACGGTGACGGCGCCCCGACCGAGGAAGGCCCCTTCCGGCGCCGGGCCGGTGTGCCGGATCTGATGAATCCGCCCGCGGCTCAGGCCGGCCTTCGCGGCGATCTGCGCGTACGACAACCCTTGGGCGTGCAGGTCCTGAACCACTCGGCGACGAAGGCGGGCCAGCTCGGTGACCTCTTGCTGCGCGTCCGCCAAGCGAGTCGTCACCTCGCGCAACAGCAGGTACGGATCATCGATCGTCATGATCCGTTGGAGCTCGTCCGACATGACCTCACCTCCTAGCACTACCCAGGAGTCTAGGGCCCTAGACGGAATGGGAGGCAGCCGCCGCCCGGTACGCACACCGATCACGTAAAAGCGCGATCTCCTCCGGGGCACACCTCTCGGGCTCACGCCTCACCGCCGACTATGCGAACCCGCGATCTCACCGCATTCTGTGCGCTCATACGCTCGCCCGCACCAGGTCGGCCCAGACGAAGCGCCCGTCAGGCAAGACCGTGTAGCCCCAGTTCTTCGCCAAGGCATCAATCAGCCGCAGCCCGCGGCCCCCCTCTGCACGGGTGGCGACGGGGCACAGGTGAGGCACGCGAGCCCCGCCCTGGTCGACCACCTTGATGCGCACGAGATCGTCGCCAAGGCCGATGACCACCAGGAACCACCCACCAGGCATACCGCTCCGCGTATGCCGCAGGGCGTTGGTCGCCAGCTCGCTCACGACCAGGACGGCGTCTTCGACCGGGCCACGGTCCGCGAGCAGGGAGGCAACGAAGTGACGGGCATTGGACACCTCTTCCGGCAGGCCGGGGAAGACACGGCACCACTTGGTGAGCATGGGAACCTCTCCGTTCGTCTAGGGGGCTAGACAGCGTGACGGCAGAGTATTCCCAGCAGTGAGCAGCATTCTAGGCATGTCGAGGAATTATTCCTCTAATGAGTGAGGGTGTCCCCCAGGTCACGGAACTCCTTCATCACCCGCAACAGCAGCTCGCGCACCTCATCGCCGAAGACGGCAGCGCGCTCGAAGCGCTCGAAGGTCTCGTCGTAGGCGGCCACTTCAGTGGCGGCAGTGGACACCCGTTCGCTGTCGAAGGTCTCGATCACGACTGCCCGCTGGTCGCACAGGGTGAAGCCGTGCCGCGGCAGCACCGGCACCGGTCGGCGCCAGGGAATCACCCCGAGCCGTACCGTGCTCAGACTCTCCACCGCCAGCAGCCGGTCGAACTGCGCGAGCATCAGCGCCGGACTTCCCGGCCAGGTCCGCAACACGGCCTCGGTGACCACGAACACCGACTCCCGCCCCGGCTCGTACAGGACGCTCTGCCGATCCACACGGGCAGCGACGGCCCGACCGACAGCCTCGGGTGTCGAGCGCGGGGCGCTCTGGAAGACGTGCCGGGCGTACTCCGCGCTCTGCAACATGGCCGGCAGAACGACGCACTGGAACGAGCGGACCGACTGAGCGGACCGCACCTCTTCGTCAACGGTCGTGCCCTCGGCGACGTCAACAGCGGTCGGCTCGTCGTCCTCGGCGGCAACGACGCCCGCCAGCAGCTCCCGCACCTCACGAGAGACAGACTCATCCGCGCCGAGGGCGCCCAGGAGCCGGTCGAGCACATCCCGACTCGGCACCATGCGCCCGGTCTCGATCTTCGACACGGTCGGCTGACCTACGCCGGCCCGTTGCGCCAGCACGGCACCCGTCAGACCCGACTCTCCACGAAGCACACGAAGACGCGCACCCAGCGCCTTCATCTGCTCCCGCCGCTCACTCCCCATGTCCAGGGTTCTACACCACGAGCCAGCAGGCACCGGCACGACCGGACACAGCGACCACCAGCCGAGCGTGATTCAAACTTTCTCTACTGGTTCAAGGCCCGCGCACGGCGCGGGCGCGCGCCGCCTCTGCGGCGCGGCCTGCCTCCTGTCTTCGCCCCGGCTGGCCGCGCCCGGCGGCGCGCTCGGCGGCTGCGGGCATGAAGGTGGGAGATACCCTCTGTGGCTGGGGCGGTCGGCTCCACGGCTTTAGGCAGCCACTTTGAGGCGAGCCTCTAAGATCTTGGCCCCAACGTCGTGCTTTAACGGGCAGGTCCACAGACTGCCCGACTCGCCATCAGCTTACGGGGCCAAGATCACTCGCCCCAAAGCAGCTCCAGCCCAAAGCCGCTCCACCGACCTCAGGACGCGCCCGAAGCTGGCTGCATCGGTGACGGCCGACGCGCTGCGCCCATAGGTTCATGCAGCCTCTAACAGCTTAGTTTGCATAAGTGTCCAGCTGCTTCAAAACTGTGACGATATCGTCGCAGACTTCGTCTGGCTGAAAGCAAGAGGCCACTGCAATGGATGACGTCTTGAACGCCCTGAGGATTTCCTTCGCTCGCATGTCGAGAATCGCAGATGGCGCATCCGTCTTCCGGAAGCTTTCTCCGATTGCGATACCAAATTCGTCTCGAAGTCGAGCTACCACTTCCTCCTCGGTCAAGTTGGCAGCCTCAGCTAGCGGGCGAGGCAGAATCAAATAGCCCTCAATGTACCGGCGTCGCCATTTCCTCACATAGAAGTTCGGGGAAGTCTTGTAGCCTTTTTCTTCGAGGTCCGGTCCGACAGTCTCGAATGTCTCGTCGTCGCGGTCACGAAGACTATAAGCCGTCAAATTAGGGACCTCACTTGCGATCGCTCGGAATACATGCCCCCGCTCTTTATGGGGAGCTGATGTCTGCCATGGAATCCAGCTTTCATGCCACTCGATTCCCGTGGTTTCAGCAAACTTCTTCAGGATGCTGGTATCCGACGAACCTTCCACGAAGAGGAGTCTCTTGGTCTTTTTGATTCGATCCAGCTTTGGTGCGTAGTCAGAGCCGATGCCGGCAAGAAGTCCAACTTTCTGCTGGTCTTCTTTGAGGTACCCTGATCCCTGCCTCCTGACATGGAAAATCTTTTCGTGGTTAACCGTTTTCAGAATTTCGCTGGAGTGCGTCGCGAGAAGAACTTGCTTATTCTTGCGGTTTGCCAGCAACTCCAATTGCTCAACCATCTGGGCTTGCAGTGTGGGGTGAAGGTGAGCATCCGGCTCATCCAGCAGCAGGACGTCCACGTCGTCCGCAGTCGCCAGAGTGAAAACACTCAGCCACTGCAGAAATCCGCTCCCCTCCACCATTAGATCCTTTGGGTTGTACTTAGGCCACCGAGTTAGCTTGTACCCCTCAACGTCCCCCTTGGCGACCTGTACATTGATATAAGAGTGGTACTCCTCACGGAAATCGCCGATGATCAACTCAGCAGAGAATGTTCGCCTCAGGGCGTCCTGAAGAAGTTCCCAGGGATCGCTCTCTCGCAGACGCTTCAAGTCGTTATCAGAAATTTTAGACTTGCCTGCACGAAGTCGTTCTCGCTCCCTCAGATTAGCCTGATACATATCAAGCAGGAGATTTCGCAGAACAGCGCCGGCTAGGCCTTCACCGATTCGCCGACGTCGAAGCGCTCCGACGATGCGCGCCTCACGCGCAGAGATTCCAGCAAAGGGTGGAAGTAGGGCTGCCGAGGGAACTCGATCCCCGGCTTGCAAATTACTCGAAGTTGGTTTGATGAAAAGGCGATCGTTCGCCAGGGACAACGCAAATTCTAGATGCTTCTCTCCAGCTAGGTCATCCCACTCGCAACGGATCTTCAGTGTGTACCCGTCTGGATCAGTGTCCCCCTTGGCGGTCTTCAAGTTCGTCCAGAGGTGCTTCAACGATGGGACGTTGATAGGGGAGAACTCATCGTCCCCCAGGCCGAAACCCTGTCGGCCTTCAGCCACCGCAAGGAAGGCGTCCTCCCCTCGCTCCATCAGCGACGCCACTTTACAGAACTCCCACACCGCCAATCCGTGCAGAATAGAGGACTTACCAGAGTTATTACCGCCGGCAAGGAAGGTGACGTTTGATGGACGGAAGTCGAAACTCGCCTGATTGAACTGCTTGAACCGAGTGAACTGGACCCTCTTGATCAAGACGCCGCGCTCCGCAAGTGGTGTTACCGTTTGTGTGAGATCAGATCATAAACTGTGGTAGAGCTGTTGTCTGCGGGTTTGGCGCTAATACTCGAAGCAGGCAGGAGCATGCGCAGAGGACCTCTGACATGGGCTGTAAGGCAGCGAGGTACGTCAACCACGTCGGACGAGTCGGCCGGCTGCGGGTCATGGCCGCACGATTCCTCTTCGGAAGACATGGGTATCGCTGAGGGGGTGCCTCGACGGGGTGAGCCGTCGTGCGGTGCAACTGTCGAGGGTAGCGGGAGACAGGTGCTGCGGTGGCAGTACAGTCCCGTTGCCCCGACAGCAGGCGCACGGGAGTGCCCGGGCTAGCGCCCAACCGGTGGGAGTAAGAGGCGGCTCGCGGGGTGGTCGTACGAGCGTGGTACTCGATCGGTGCCCTGAGTAGTCCCTACGGACCCCGGCTGGTACAGCAGAGAAGTACAGCAACCCCAGCAAACGGCAGTAGCCGGTACTGGTCCGGCATGAACTCGGGACAACCTGTATGACCTCCAATGACCAATCTCTGTAGAGCTACGGATCAGAAGCGTGCGGCCGTGGTGTGCGCACCACAGGCGCACCACAAGCGCACCAGATCGAGCGGGGAACAGCGGGGAATCACGGTGAAACCGGCCGGGTTCGACGAGACCACATCGTGGCCGTCCGCCCAGGTCAGCGCCCGAATCAGCTCCAAACGATCGCAGCTTCCCAAACTGAGATCGCGAATCCGCGCCGGAGCGACTTCCGCTCCACTCCATGGGATGAGTTTGGCCCTGTTACCCCGGTCTGCCGCGCTGTGGTCGCCATGGTCGGGCCATGAGTGAGACGCGAGTACTGCGTGATGGGTCTCCGGTGGAGGTCCGGTCAGGGCACGTGCCCCGGTTGCCGGCGGAAGGCCGGGGCATCCCGCGCTTCCGGCTTCCCCGGACGCGACGCCCGCTTCCCTTGCCGGTCCTGTGGGTCCTCGCGGTGCTGCTCGCCCTGACCGCGACCGCCGTGCCCGCCCCACCTGCCCACGCCGTCAACGGGAGCACCTCACCGTGTGCGTTGCAGGGGCAGGGGACCACGGTCAACGAGGGCCAGAACACCGACTACACCCAGTTCCTGGATCCGCTGGGGGTCAAGAACGTCGGCATCGTCTACGTGGACTTCCCCGATGCGGCCGGCGCCGGCGACGTCGCGGACTACTACAACCTGCTGTCCCCGGCCGCCGACTGGGTGTGGAACGCGTCGTACGGCAAGACCGGGCTGAGCATGCGGCCGGTCGTGAACCGCTGGCTCCGCATGCCGTCGGCCTCCAACGCCTACGGCACCTCCAGCCCCACGTACCAGCAGCACACCCGGTACGTGACCGACGCGCTGCGCACCGCGGCCGAGGCCGGCGCCGATCTGGCCAGGTATGACCTGTTCTACATCGTCTCCACCGCCCACTCCCGGGTCACCGGCTCCCACACGTGGTACTGGACCCCCACCCAGCCGATCGTCATCAAGGGCACGACGATTCATTGGGCGGTGACGTTCGGCACCGACATGTGGCACTGGGGTTACAAGGTGGCCGCCCACGAGACCGCTCATGTCTTCGGGGCACCGGACCTGTACGCCTTCAGCGGTGATCTGCACCGGTACGCCGGCGGGTGGGACGTGATGGGCCACATTGCCGGAGCCGCACCGCAGTACTTCGGCTGGCTCTCCTGGAAGTTCGGCTGGACGGGGGACGACCAGACCGTGTGCGTGTGGCAGAACAGGACCCAGAACACCGCCGATTTGAACGGTGTGGAGTACGTCGGCGGCACCAAACTGCTGGTGGTCAGAACGGGCGCCAACACCGCCTACGTCGCCGAGGCCCGCAGGAAGGTCCACAACGATTCCGGAGCCTGCTCCTCGGGCGTCGTCATCTACAAGGTCGACACCTCCGTCCCGAACGGCCAGGGACCGATCCGGGTGGTGTCCAATCCCGACGCCGCGGCGCCTCCGGCAGGATGCGGCACGCTGGACATGGCCACTTGGCAGCCCGGCCAGACCTTCTATGACCGTGCCACCAACGTCCAGTTCACCGTCCGGTCCGCCGACGCCCACAACAGCGTGGTGAACGCCGTCAAGTGGTGACCATCAGGTGTCTCCCGCGCCGGCCGGCGGGTCGCACGGTGTGTGCGGTACGCCGGCCGGCGCGTCACCTCGTCGGTCCGTCACCCGAGGATCGAGGACGAGTCGCAGCCGAGGCTGGCGCGGGATGCGACGGTGAAGGAGATGCTCCCGCTGTTCTCCCAGATGTTGTTGATATTGGTGAACAGCCACCTCGTGGTCAGGCTGTGGTCGGCCGACGAGAGCGTGGCCGTGCGGCCCTCCGTCCCTGGCCTGATCCGGAACCTCACCACCGTGTCACCCAGCTTGTGCGGCGGTGTCTCCTGGGCACTCAGTGTCGTCCCGGAGAAGCTGCCCGGCCCCGTCACCGACACCACGTCGGCCACCGCCATGACCGAGGCCAGATCGACCCGGTGGATGTGGTGTTGCGCTCCCACGGGATTGCGTGTGGTGTCCGGGCGCCACCTGAACGTGAACGTCGAGCCCGGTGCGATCCGGCCGCCGAACGGGTTCGGTGACGACGACTCGTTGATCACGCCCTCACCCAGCCGGGATCCGAAGACGTTGCGCCAGTAGAAGCGGGGATTGAGCCAGGCGTTCCCCGGTTGGACGCACTCCGGGTCCCGTACGGTCGTGGCCTGTGCCGCCGTCGCTGCGTGCTGAGCCCGCGCCGTGGTGGCGTTCGCGGGCAGTGACGACGCCAGCAGCATCGCCGCGGCCAGCGCGCCCAGGGTCCAGGTGCGCCGCTTCCCCCGCCGCAGCCGCAGTACCGACGAGGTGGCGCGCCGGATACGGCCCGGCAGACGGTTTCCTGCTCCGTACATCTGCAGCCTTTCTCTTGCGCGTGACCCGTCGGTGGCTCCGGGCCGAGCCGGCGGAGCCACCGACGGGCTGGTTCACCGGGGGCTCAGTCCTCGTCGGGGTCGAGGACGCGGCCCTTCAGCTTGATCGGGTTGGCGGCGCCCACCTTGAGCTGGCCGTCGGTGTAGCGGCCCGGGGTCGCGCCGTCGACGGCGGTCACCTGGGCGCCATAGCCGATGCACTCCTGGTTGGTGGACAGGTACGGGTTGTGGGTGAAGGTCAGGGTGCGGCCCCCGTCACCGAGGGTGCCCTGGGTGGTTTCCAGGTTGCCCTTCGCCTGGAGGGTGTTGACGTCGTGGTAGGCCCAGGAGAGCCAGCCGGTGAACACGAAGCCGGTGGGCGCCTTCAGGGTGAAGGTGATGTCCCCGGGGTTGACGGGGTCGGGGACCGTGCTGAGGATGCCGAAGCTCAGGTGGGCGGGGACTCCGCCCGGGGCGTCCTCGACGATGCCCTGCTGGAGGATGTAGAGCTTGTTCTCGGAACCCGGCTGGACGGGGGCCTGGGTCTGCGTGGCCATGCGTATCCCTTCTCTGGATGGGGTGTCCGCGTGAGCGGATCCGCCGGTGGCGGGCTTGGGGGCCGGGCCCGCTCACGGACCGCCGGGGTGGGGACGGGCGTCCTGAGCTAGGCGGATGGCGCGGGATCGGTCGGTGCGTGGTCGGCCAGGAGCGGGCCGAGGACGGACAGGGCGCCGAGGGCGATGTCCTCGTAGAGGTAGAAGCCCGCTTCCAGCGGCGGGAGTTCGGGGTCGGCGTCGTCCGCGACGGGTTCCGGATCGACGGCGTAACCCGCGCCGTCATCGGGGTCGGCGCGCGGTCCGAGCAGGTCGGTGATGTCCTGTGCGGCACCCAGGAGGGTGCTGCGTGCGGTGGTGGCCAGCAGACGCAGGGGAAGGTCGAGGGCGGCTGTCGTGCGCTGCCCGGGAACCAGCTTCGTCACCGCCGGCACCTCTTCCGCGGCCGTGGCGGCGATCAGCTGCACGGGAAGCGTGCAGGCGGCGACGATCCGCTCGGCGGGCATCACGGGCGGGGGGTCGCCGTCGACCATGAGGTCCTCCCACTCCATCAGGTCGAACAGGAACTGGCCGCCTTTGTACAGGGGCCAGGGCCGCACGGTGTCGAGCAGGACACGGGCGCGTTCGGGGGCGTCTCGGCGCAGGGCCACACCGTGCCTGGCCAGGGTGCACAGGCACTGGCGCAGACTGCTGTTGAGGTGGCCGAGGAAGGCGAAGGCCCGGTGGTCGGTGGCGGTCAGCGGGCCGGTGGCGGTGGGATCGGCCGGCGGGGGCGGGGGCGGGGTGGTGGTCACAGTGGCCTTGAGGTGACGTAGTGGGCGATCTGCCGCAGGACGGCTTTGCCCTCGTTCTCGGGGATGAACCGGAGGTCTTCCTCGAAGCGGGCGATGCCTTCGGCGGCGAGCCGGTCGGCGAGGTCGGTGGCGTACTCGATGGAGCCGTGCCGGCGCATGGCGGCGAGGAGTTCCTCGGCGTGCTGCTGGGTCTTGTCGGTACGGCGCTGCCGCAGGATGTCGAGGAGGCGGGGGCGCTCGTGGGCGTACGCGGCGCGGAAGAGGTGGATCAGCATCACCGTGCGCTTGCCTTCGAGCAGGTCGCCGAGAGGTTCCTTGCCGTAGAGGGCCTCCTCGCCGACCAGGTTCAGGATGTCGTCCTGGATCTGGAAGGCGATGCCGATCAGACGGAACGCCTCGTCGAACCGGCTCAGCACGGCCGGGTCGGTGACGCCCGCGCAGACGGCGCCGATGCGGCACGGGCTGATGCAGGTGTACCAGCCGGTCTTCTTGGTGCTCATCGTGAAGTAGGCGTCGTCGGTCCCGGGGACGATCTCGTGACGGATCCAGCCCAGCTCCATGGCCTGCCCCTCGATGGACTCCCGGCACATGTGCACCGCCTCGTGGATGAGGCCGAGGGTGCGGACGAGCCCCAGGGTTTCGAGGTTGGACAGGACGGCGTCGACGGCGAGCAGATTCATCCCGTCGCCGACGTTGACGGCCAGGCCCAGGCCGTGTTCCTCGTGCATGGTGGGCAGGCCGCGCCGGTGGGTGGACTCGTCGGCGATGTCGTCGTGGACGAGGAACCCGTTGTGGAACAGCTCCAGCGCGGCGGCGGCGCGTACGGCGTCGTCGGGGCGCCCGCCGAAGGCCGCGCAGGCGGCGATGGTCAGGGTGGGGCGCAGGCCCTTGCCCTGGCGGGCGGGGTAGGAGCGCATCAGGTCGTACAGTTCGGCGCGCGGCTCGCGGTCCGGCAGCAGCCGTTCGATCTCCTCGTTGGTGCGGGCCCGGCACCGGAGCATGGTCTCCATCAGATCCGCGTCCCGGACGGTGTCCTCCAGCGACCAGTCGGTGCTGGTGCGGCCGTCCCACAGCAGGCGCGGCGCGGTGACGGTGGTGTCGCCGATCAGCGCGGGCGGTGCGGGCGCGTCCTCGGGGGAGCGCCGGGCGAGGAAGTCCAGTGCCGTCCAGTCGACCGGGTCGGCGGCCGGTTCCCGGGCGGCGGGTGTCGCGCTGCCCCACAGCTGGGGAGCCTGCTCGCGGTAGGCGCCCCACAGTTCCTGCATGCTGCGCAGGCCCGCCGCGCGCTGGGACAGCAGGGTGAACGCCCGCCAGACGGCGAGGGTGTCGTCGCGGGAGCCGCGGACGTCGAGGCTGCCGGGCAGGACCTGGTCGACGGGCGGGCGCTGGAGGTCGAACAGCAGGTTCATGGCCCGGTTGTCGAAGGCGACCTCGACATCGGGGTCCGGGCAGCGGTCCCGGTCCACCACGATGCGGCTGTGCCGCGCGGTGAGTGTGGCGTGGCTGCCGTCGTTGAAGTGCAGGCCCAGCCGGATGCCGCGCAGGTGGTCGGCCGCGGCCGCGAGGATCGCCGGCGCCCGGTCGGACAGGGCGGCGACGGTCTCGTCCAGCAGCCGGGCACCGGTGAACGCGGGTACGGTCTCAGTCACGGGCACCACCGGCGAACTCCACGATGCCCCCGGTGTGGAAGCCGATACGGCGCCCACCGACCCGGCCCTCCACCGTGCACGGGCCGAGGGTCTCGTGCACGCTGAACGGGTGCAGGCTGGTCTCGGAAGGGTTGGCGATCCGGCCCGCCGTGTGCGAGCGGAAGTCGAGGACGAGACGGTCGTCGCCGAGCCGTGCGGTGATCAGCAGCCGGCCGGGCACCGCGGCCATCGGCGGGGTGCCCAGCAGGCCCGCCAGCGGCGGCACCATCGCCACCCGGTCGCGGTCCAGCCTGCCGCTCACCGCGACTCGCAGATTGCGCCGCGGGAAGTGACGGATCATGCGCCCGTCGCGCCACAGCATGACCGACCCGTTGGCCGCGTCCGCGGGGTACGCGGGCTGGATCAGGGTGAAGACGACGGCCGAGGGCGGGGCCTGGTCGGCCGGGCCCGAGGGGTCGTTGACGAATCCGAACACCCAGCCGCCGAGGGTGGGCCAGGACCACCGGCCGCGTACCCGCTCGTGGTAGCCGAGCAGGTCCGTCCGAATCGCCGTGCCGTCGCCGTGCCGCAGGGTCCCGGTGCCCAGGACGCCGGGCTCCGACTGCCAGCGCAGATGCTCGTCGTCACCGAACGGCGCGCACTGCGAGGTGCACGGCCTGCTGGTCCGGATCAGCCGTACGTCCGCCGCCGGCGCCGCCGAGCGGGCGGCCACCCGGAACGCGCGGGGCTCTCCGTGCGGATACGGCAACCGGAAGGCCGACCACGGCAGTTCCGGCTGCTCGGCGTTGAACTGCGTCGCACTCCAGCCCTGCCCCTCCCCGTAGAGGAGCAGGATCGCCATGTGCTGTCCCTCGGCCGCCGTGCCGGTGCCGCTTCGGCGCCCGGTGGCGGGGGCGCCCGGATCCGCGAAGACCGTGCCGGTGGAGGAGCCCAGGACGGAGAGGTTCGCGATGAGCGCCTGCCGGCCACACCTCGACAGGAACGCGTAGTGCAGCCACTTGCGGTCGAGCGGGTGGGCGAGCGGGGCATGCGGGAAGGGGCCCTGCGGACCGAACCTCGGGAGGGCGGGCGTGAACACGTTTCGAACGCTAACGGAGTGTCACCCGCCACCCGCAATTCGTGACCACCGTGAGGGTGAACTGGCCGCACAGAAACGATCACCTCGGCATTCAGGGTTTGAGGACGCGAAGATCCGTCCATGGCGGGTGGTCCGCCACGGACGGCTTCGGATGCCGGGCTCGCCCCCTCTCAGCCGTCAGCCCTTGTCAGTCCTCGTCGTCTCCGAGCACGCTCGCCCTCAGGCGCGCTTCCGGCCGGCCCGCGATCACCGCCCGCCCGTCGGTGTACCGGCCCGGCTCGGCGTCGTCCAGGGCACGGATACCGAGCGTGTAGACCAGGGCCGCCGCCGGATGGCCGGGGGTGTTCAGGCGGGGCTCGTCCGTGACGACCAACGACCGACCGCCGTCCCCCACCGTCCCCGTCGGATGCCCGCCGGGGATGACCGTACGATCCGCCCGGTAATAGGCGCAGGTCACCCGTCCGTCGAAGACGAACCCCGTCGGAGCCGTGAAGTGGTGCGCCACCCGTCCCGGGGCCCAGGGGTCGGTGGAGGAGACCCGTACGTGGATCAACTCGCTCTGCCCGCGCTGGATCTCCAGGCCGACCTCCTGCCGGACCAGCAACCGGGCGAGGGGCGCGGGCGGGGCGGCGCCGTCATCGGCCGGCGTGCTGTCGGCTTCCCGGTCCGGTTCCGGTTTCCGGTCCGGTTCCGGCTCGGGCTCGGGTTCCGGTTTCCGCTCGGGTTCCGGTTCAGGCTCGCGCTCGGGTTCTCGCTGCGGCTCGGGCTCACCGTCCGATGCCGGCTCCTCGTCCCGGACCGGCTCCTTGTCCTCGGAGGGCACGGTGGTGAGGGGCACGGCCGCGATCCGGTGGTGGAAGTTGTCCGCCACGAGCAGGCGCCCGGCGGGATCCACGGCGAGACCGCACGGGTAAGACAGCTCGGTGTGTACGACGCCCTCGGCCGGGCCACCGGAAACGGTGGTCTCGCGGGTGGCCGGATCCGGCTGACCCGCGACGATACGGGCCTCTCCGTCGGCCAGCCGCCACACGCGGTGTCCGGTCTGGTCGGCGACGTAGAGCACGCCCTCGCCGTCGACCGCCACCGCGCACGGCGCGCCCCAGTCGACCGCCGTGCCGTCGGCACTCCCGTCCGGCGGTCCCGCCA
>NZ_JACBWZ010000880.1 GCF_013870595.1 Streptomyces sp. WELS2
TGTGCGCCACGAGGCGCCTTGTTGTATCCCCGGCTCAGCCGGGAGGAATTGGAGGGATATTCCTGGGCCTGATGGCTCACCTGGATCCGAAAGGTGAAGGGGACCAGAGCATGCCAGAGAATCAGTGACCGGGCTCAGTTGCCAGGGACGGTGCGCTGAGGGGCCCGCGTGATATGGCGAAAGCTGGATTGCCTGAACCCCAATCTCCAGTCGATGAAAGTTCGCATCCATCGGAAAGGCTACTGAAACCGATGCCATGTCCTGTGGCGGCTTTGATGCATGGCCGACATACCTTCCGCGACATGGGGCGATGTCCAATGAGGACATTGAAGGAGATGAGTGGGGCGCCTACGTCACGCTATGACGTACAACAAGGACGAACGTGGGATCGCCTACGGGGTGCGAACCCTAGGGCGACGGAGTGTCCGTAGTAGTCGCAGGAGTAACGACCTGCCAAGGAGGGCGGGAAAGCCGCTCGCAGGGCGAAGGGGCACAGGTGACTGGATGTGAACGAGACCGGGAGGTATGCGAAATGCAGAGTGCCGACACGGTGTTAGGCATCCTTCGTGAGCGCGGCAGACGTGTTCTGCCGTGCAGTGAGCTGTATCGGCAAATGTTCAATCAGCAGCTGTATCTGGTGGCTTACGGCCGCATCTACTCCAACAAGGGAGCGATGACGCCGGGAGTTACACGAGAAACTGTGGATGGCATGTCGCTGGGTAAGATCGGTCGCATCATCGATGCGATGCGTCACGAGCGCTATCGGTTCAGCCCGGTCAAGCGAGTCAACATTCCTAAGAAGAATGGGAAGACCCGGCCGCTTGGACTGCCAACCTGGTCGGACAAGCTCGTCGGTGAGGTGATGCGGCTCCTTCTGGAGGCGTACTTCGAGCCGCAGTTTTCCGACCGCTCCCACGGGTTCCGACCCAAACGGGGCTGCCACACCGCGTTGACTGAGGTGGGCAATACCTGGACGGGCACGACCTGGTTCATCGAAGGAGATATCTCGGACTGCTTCGGCTCGATCGACCATCAGGTCGTCATCGAGACGCTGGCAGAACGAATCCACGATGGCCGGTTTCTTCGACTCGTGCGCAACATGCTTGAGGCCGGGTACATGGAAGACTGGACCTGGGGAGCCACGCTCAGCGGGGCACCTCAAGGCGGAGTGCTCTCTCCGCTGCTGTCCAATATCTACCTGCACCGACTGGACAGCTTTGTCGAGAAGGTTCTGATTCCGCACTACACCCGAGGGCGAAGCAGGGCGCGAAACCCTGCCTACCTGGAGGTGGTCAACGCGATCGCACGCGCCCGCAGGCGCGGAGACCGGGCCGAGGTCCGGTCACTTCGCAAGCAGCAGCGCAGCATCCCCAGCGTGGATCCGAACGATCCGGGCTTCCGGAGACTGCGCTATGTGCGATACGCCGATGACACCCTTCTAGGGTTCATCGGGCCGAGATCCGAGGCCGAGGAGATCAAACGGCGTCTCGCGGTATTCCTTCGTGAAGACCTCAAGCTGGAATTATCGCCAGAGAAGACACTGATCACCCATGCCCGTAAGGGTGCGGCATCGTTCCTCGGATACGAGATCACCGTGCAACACAACGACAGGCAGGCAACCCGAGGCCGCAGGACGGCTAACGGTTCGATTGCTCTGCGTGTGCCAGCAAAGGTGATCCGAGACAAGGCAGTCCCATACCTCAGTCGCGGAAAACCCGCGCACCGGCCCCAACTCTTGAATGACGACGACTACACCATCGTCAACGTCTACGGGACCGAATACCGGGGCATCGTCCAGTACTACCTCCTGGCCAGCAACGTATGCCGATTGCATCGACTGCGTTGGGTCATGGAAACCTCGTTGCTCAAGACACTGGCAGCGAAGCATGGCTCGACGGTCTCCAAGATGGCGGCCCGTTACAAGGCCAAGATCGAGACACCGAATGGGCCACGCACATGCTTCGAAGCTAAGGTCCCCCGCAGCGCAGGCAGGAAGCCACTGGTCGCACGATTCGGCGGAATCTCACTGACGCGACAGAAGGCAGCGGTCCTCACGGACCGTCAAGCGGCCAACCCCCACCCCAGGAAAGAGCTTATTACCCGACTCTTGAAGGGGAAGTGCGAGCTATGCGGGACGTCGGAAGACGTGCGGGTGCATCACATCCGAAAACTCGCTGACCTCGACAGGGTAGAGCCGCTTACCGAATGGCATCAGGTCATGGTGAAGAAGCGGCGCAAGAGTCTGGTTGTCTGCACCGGCTGCCATGACACGATCCACTCAGGAAAGCCAACCGGTAGCGTCACGAAATAGGTCACTGGAGAGCCCGTTACGGGGAAACTCGTACGGCGGGTTCGGCGGGGGGCCGTGCGGAAAAGGGCCTGCACATGGCAGGTACCTCGTTGCGCGGCCTACCCAACCAACCG